>JAJYYW010000072.1 GCA_021800575.1 bacterium | reverse complement strand
TTTTTTCTTCCACCCGCAGTCGACTCGGCAGCGAGACTCTTCTCAAGCACCCTCGTGCCAATATGCGGATGTGCTTTTTAGTTAGTCTTATTGTATTGCACAGGAGATTACAATATTCAAGCAATATCTTTGGATAGGGTTTCCGGCAAGAGCCGTGGTGACGGAATGAGGTATTTTTTTGTTGCAAATCGGGCGCAGCTGTGAGATCTGTGGATCATTGTATGGAATCTTATAGTGAAAAAAGAAGAACTAAAAGGGTTCCTTTCAGGCTCAGAGTAAATTGCAGAAAAAGCGGTGTTTTCTTTTCTGATTTTGCACGGGATATAAGCAGGGATGGCATTGCTGTGGAAACTCCTGCATTTATCGGTAAAAACATGGTTGTCGATATGTCGTTCTATTTACCCGATGAAACTGAGCCGCTCGTGGTGACCGGACGGGTTGTCTGGTCTACGGTGAAAGAACCGCGGACAAACCATGATAATTTGGGCGCTGTTCTCGGCATACAATTTGAGGGTTTGAGCGCCGTCCAGCGTAACAAGATCGTCAACTTTATCAACAACAGCCGCAGCGACGCATAGCCGCGGCCCCCTGCGGAGAGATGACCGGCTGGATAGAACAGGAAAAAGATGAAGATGAGCGGTTGTCATCGACATGTCATGGTATACCCCGGACTACAGGACTCTGTGTATGACTGAAACAGACGTAGTCGTATCGGTTGTCATTCCCAACTATAATGGCAAAGAGTTTATCAATGTTTGCCTCGACAGTATCGCACGGCAAACATACCGCTCGTTTGAGACAATCGTTATCGATGATGCTTCACACGATGATTCCTGCAAGTTCATTGGGTCTCATTATCCATGGGTTCATCTTATTCGGCTTGAACGCAATGCCGGCTTTTGCCACGCTGTCAATACCGGTATCGCGGGAGCGCAGGGTGACTATATCGCCCTCATCAATAATGACGTGGAGCTGGACAGCGACTGGTTAACCGTAATGCTGGCAGCTGCCGGAGCATTGCCAGATACTTTCGGCATAAGCTCGAAGGTTCTCAATTACTACGAACGTGCCATGATCGACGATGCGGGCGACGTTTATACGCGGGAAGGACGCGCATTTAAGCGATGGAATGGTCTCCCCGATGCCTGGTTCAACGCGGAGCGGGAAGAGATCTTTTCTCCGGCAGGTGCGGCCTCTCTCATTTCGAAGGCTGCACTGAACACCGTGGGATATTGGGATGAACGGTTTATAGCGTATCTCGACGATGTTGATATCGGGTTTCGTGCACGGCTGATGGGGTATAAAAATTATTATGAGCCCCGGGCTGTTGCCTATCATATGGTGAGCAGGACCTACGGAAAAAAAACGGTATTCATGGGGGCGCTTGTGTTACGAAACAACCTTGCCGTTATCATAAAGAACATGCCGTTTCCCCTCATGGCGGCCCTTTTCCCATGGCTCATGATTGGACACCTAAAAACGTTGAAGTACACCTTTTCGACAGGTGGAGTCAGAGCGGTCCTTCAAGGGTATGGTATGTTTCTCAGGATGATACCGCATCTCCTGACAACCCGGCAATCCATAAAGAGAAAAACGGCAATTACTGTGAAAGCCCTAAAGAGGGCAATATTCAAAAAGTATGATTATAAAACAGGAAAGTATGTTGCCTATGTATAAGAGGCTTGCCGCAACTTCATTACCGGATATGCAGCAGTACTTTTTCTGCAATACGCGGCGGTTGAATCTGGATCATTCCGGAGATAGTCACCATGAGTAAATCAGATATCACGGCCGCCTCTTTTCATTCAATAGCCAGGAATTCCATATTAAATATCATGCTGCTCCTTGCGAGTCTGATCGTCAGCTTTTTCCTGACGCCGTTTATCGTGAATAAGCTTGGTACGTCTCTGTATGGGATTTATGGACTTATCATTTCCCTGACCGGTTATTTGGTCGTACTTGACTTTGGGCTGGGAAACACACTGACGAAGTATGCGTCAGAATATTACACACTGAAAAAGTTCGACGATCTGTCTGAAACGGCCTCGACCCTGGTAGTTCTCTATGCTGTTCTTGGTCTCGGCGGGATAGCGGTGACATTTTTGCTGACCTTATTTCTGCCCCTGTTCCATATCCCCGTTCAATTTCTCTCCATGAGCAGGTGGGCGTTTGTATTGAGCGGGGTCACCTTTGCCGTCAGTCTTCCGTTGAGTTTATACGGCGGATTGATAACAGGAATGCAGCGGTATGATATAAAAGCGTATATCGGTATAGCGGTTACTGTTCTAAACGCCGGTATGACCCTTGCAGTTCTGCTGACCGGGGGTAAACTGGTAAGTCTGATTCTGGTCAATCTGGTTTCTCAACTGCTTATCGGCATACTGTCAATCCTGGCGGTGAAAAGCCTGTACGCATACCATATAAAAATCAGTGTCCGGCTCTTCAGGAAGAACAGGATCAGGGAACTGTTTGTGTTCAGCGTATCCGTATTCATCATACAGATCGCCGCACTCATTACGTTCAATACAGATAACATCGTGATCGGGTACTTTCTGACCCTTGAGGCAGTCGCTCTCTATACCATAGCACAGAAACTGATAAAGCTCTTAAACGGGCTGGTCTTCCAGCTGGTCGATGTCTTGTTTCCCGCTTTTTCCGCACTTGCTGCTGTCGGGGATAAGGAAAAAATGATACGGTATTACAGAAATGCAGTTGAAATGTCCCTGCTTTTTTCGACACCTGCAATGATAGGTTTTTTCGTTTTTGGAAAAAGTCTGCTACAACTTTGGGTGGGCAGTACTTATAGTGCCGGGTATTCTGTTTTAATGATCCTATCCATAGCAATGTTTTTTCATTATCCCGCCCATGTTGGCTCCCTGTTGTTAATAAGTATTAAAAAACATAAAACACTGTCATACATAACTATCGCCGATGCCTTGGGTAATCTTATTATGAGTATTCTGCTGATAAGGCCGTTTGGGATAAACGGTGTTGCCATGGGAACAGCAATTGCTATGTTCGTATCAAATGCAATTGTGATCCCCCTGTATATAGATAATGTTCTGGGCATACCGCATAGTTACTTTGTCGGGTACTATGTGAAAATAATCCTGGTAGCGGCCTTCCCGGTTATAGCGGCAATCCTTTTGAAGCATTTTATAGGTCAACATCATCTCGTAACAACAATACTTGAGATGGGCGTCATAGCTCTTTTGTTTTTTGTTCTGTACTGGGCGTTTGCCTTGTCAAGGGAAAACAAGGCGATGGTGAAAGAAAAACTGTCGACATTTGCAGGCAAGTATGCTGAATAGGCTCGCACGATATTATCCTGTCTTGAAGTTTTACAAATCAAGTACACTGCCGCATACTATTTTAGAGATCGGTAGTGGGGCGTTGGGTATCGGAGAGTTTTTGGCTGTTTCATTTATCGGAGTGGATATTAAATTTTCTCCGCCGTTCTCTGCCGGCAATGTTCCGGTGTATGCTGCCGGATCTGCGTTGCCGTTCAGAGACAATACGTTTTCCTCTGTTCTATGCCTTGACACCCTTGAACACGTTCCGTGTGGCCAGAGAGAAGCATTGTTGGCAGAACTGGTAAGGGTTTCCAGCAAACACATAATAGTCGGGTTCCCGTTTGGGACAAACGCTAAGAAGATCGATATGCGGCTCTCTGCATTCTATGTTCGTCGTAAGATTGAACTTCCGTCATGGTTGATCGAGCATACCGGTTCATTGTATCCTGACAGCTCAGCAATTGGCACCAGTCCACAGATCCGGATAGTACAATGTATAAACAATGAGAATATATGGGTGCATCTGCTTATCATGAAGGCAGAAACCTACAAGTTTTTCAACAAGCTATTGACGAGAGCCGCACACAGTATGGGCACTCTTTGCGGATGGCTTATTCACGTGAGCAGCATTGGAACGCCCTACAGAAAAATATACATACTGGAAAAAATGAACACACCATGAATTTTGAGGCAAGCATCGTAATACCGACATTCAACCGGGCCGCGACATTGGAAAAGACGCTGGGTGCATTGTTGTCGGGAAACGCCCGCGACGGGCTGTTCGAGGTCATTGTAGTTGACGATGGGTCAACGGATACCACAGCGGGCGTTGTGGCATCGTTCAGGGAGCTCCATCCGACTCCCGTGATATACACCGTCCAGCACCATAGAGGCCCGGCGGCAGCACGCAATAAAGGCATAGCCCTGGCAAAGGGTAGAATCATCATCTTCCTCGACGATGATATTATTGTGGGGAGCGGATTTGTTCAGCAGCACATCAACGGACATGCTGCGTATCCCGGCGAAAACATTGCCATCCAGGGTATCATACGGTGGTCCCGGGAACTGAAAATAACTGCTTTTATGAAGTTCTATGAGAGAATTATATCCGGATATGCATCCTATGAGGATGGCAGGGAAGTCGAATCCATCATAACGCACAACGTATCCCTCGTACGGTCGTTTTTGATTCAACATGGGGGGTTCGATGAAACCTTTCCGAATGCGGCTTATGAGGATACGGATTTAACGCTCAGGCTCAGGCAATTCGGATTTAAAGTCATTTTATTCAAAAAGGCTGTCGGCGAGCATTATCAGACCATATCCGTGCAAGAGGGGTTAAGGCGACAGGAGAGAATTGGCGAAGCGTACAGGTTTCTGGTGAAAAACCATCCTGATGTTCAGAAGATTGATCTTTCGGACAGAGAATTTATGCGGATTCAAACCGAGCATGTCGTCCTGTCATTGTTTTATCCCCTGTATGTTCTTCTGTCCGCCGCAGGCTTCAGCTATCCCCTGAACCGCTACTATAAGATCAAATGTTATCTGAGCTTTTTGCGCGGTGTTCGTAAAGGGGTGAGTGGATCTCAACGTGCTTAGAATTTAAGCTGCGCTTTCAATGCCTGCCTGAAGTTTGCAAACCAGTACGCAAGAAAGGGGTCGGTTGTCTTGATAAGTCCTGCCTTGTATGCGAGGTATCGGGCGAAAAGCCCCTCGATATTCAAAATCCGTATAACCGCCGATCTGAATCTGCCGAGATACCGGCCGCAGAATGCGTAGTAGTTTTTGTACATGAGCTCGTAGCGCTTCGCGACGCCGGATGATCCGCTTTTGTTGAAATGATGCATGACCCTGGTTTCTGGAATATACAGGGTCTTATACCCTGCCTGCCGTATTCTGTAGCACCACTCCATGTCCTCTCCAAACATGAAGTAATCGGTGTTCAGTCCCCCCACGTTCAGGTAAACATCTTTTCTCAGTATCATGCAGGCCCCCATAACCCAGTCTACTTCGGTTTGGTGCGTGTAGTCGAAATACTGTCCCGCAAGGATTGTGCCCCGAATCCGGGACGGCAGCAGCATGCCCAGACCGGTATTCGATAGGAAAGCATACGCAACACCCGGGAACCGCCCGACTGAGACCTGCGTACTGCCGTCGCTGTTCAGGAGCCTGCAGCCGGCGAGCCCGCAGGTGCGGTCGCCTCTCACCGTATCGATTGCGTGCCTGAGACTGTCGTCCATGAGTTCTGCGTCGCTGTTGATAAGGACGAATACATCTCCCAACGCGATATCCATTGCCTGATTATTTGCACGTGCGAACCCGATGTTCTCTGTATTGGCAATAAGCTTAACTGCCATAAAGTCACGAGTAACCATCTCCGCACTGCCATCGTGAGATGCATTGTCAACGACAATGACCTCCTCTCCGGCAAAGAATTTCTGAAGGGAATCAAGAAGATTTTTGAGAAGCTCCTTTGTATTATAGTTGACTACAATGAACGAGGTCATATTTGTTCTTCTGTTACCGGGCCGGTTGTTTTCTTTTTTTTCGCATAGATAAATACCACTATTACAATGATAAGGCCTGAAAAACATAAAAATAATCCGATAATGAACGAAATCGGCATATACTTGAAAACGACCTCGTGCATGCCGGGTTCCAGAACCACCCCTCTGAACAGATAGTTTGCGTGCAGGATGGGCTTGCTGTAACCATCAACAGTTACGTGCCATCCACTGTCATAGGTATCTGAAAGTATGAGTACTGATTTGCACGGGCTGGATGTCGTTAATTCCACCTTGTCCGGCTGGTATGTGGCTACGTTAACGATATCCGCAGTGGTCCCGTAGGTGCAGTCGGGCATCTGGATGGCATTGCCTTTTTCTTCAATAACGACACTGTCCTTCAAGAGGGCGTCTATATCAGAACTTACAAGGCCGAGTGCCTGCTCAGGCGTGCCTGCCGGAATGACATGATGTACCAGGTATGCCCGCTGACGGTACGGGTTTACTGTGTATAATGTATCAGTGATTGTACCCATATAGTAGACATTTATTAGCCTGAAGATATCAACTATTTTTTTTGTGTGTACAAAAATATTTTCATTTGGTTTGTAGTTGGAATGCATAATAAGATATGAACCCGAGCTGGAATATTCAAAAGGTTTCTGATGAAAAAGTGTTGTAAAGAACTTATCATATCTTTTTTTTGTAGGAAGATCATACCCTCGCACATCACTTAAATTATAAACCATAAGGGTATCAGGAAGATACCCGGCCCCTATGCTTATAAATCGAAAGAGATTTTTTGTGCGCTGCATATATGATATAATTTTAGGTTTGTGCGGATAGACCCAGTCTCCTGGAATTTGCGGATTGAAGTCATGGCCGAAAAAAAATAGGTTAAAAAAAGCTGCAAGGATAATGAATATTAAGGCGCTTTTTTTGAATTGAACGGATTGATAGAAATATAGTGCGATTATAAAAAGACCGGCCATGAAGAGCAGTATGTAAAAACGTGCAATGAAGTTTTCTAAAGCTTTAGCTTCAGTATACGGATGAATGAGGATGATACCTAGTATCGCTGCAACTACAATACTACCTATTACCATAGAGCTGGTTTTTTTGATTGATTTAAATTGGATGGTTTGTATAGTCTCAGGTTTTCGGATATTCTTTCTTTGTTTGCTGTTGTTTTTTTGTGCAGAGACCTCATGTTGTTCCGGCTGTAATTTTGTGAGTATGTCAAATCCTATAGCTGC
>JAJYYW010000071.1 GCA_021800575.1 bacterium | reverse complement strand
GGGTATTTTACAATCAGCCCATGGACCATACCGTCAACCCGACCATGACGTTGTTCTGCGGAGCGACAACCGCAGGCTTTATGTGGACCAGCACGACCGCGGGGCAGTTTACGGTTACCGTCGCTGCGTCATCGAATTGTTCCGGCAGTTCGTACTGGGTGCGCTTTGCGCGCAACGTCTGCGGGAGACAGCAAACTGCCTATACCAGCGGTGTCTTCAAATAATAAAGGAGAGACCATGAAACCAAACAGGGTATCGTTCCTTGTATTCCTGTTGCTGTGTTTTATACCGCTCACGGCCTTTGCCCAGGAACAACCGCGGATGATTTCCGGCAACATGTCCCTCACCATCAGAGAGGGGGCACGGGCCTATTCCATGGCGGAATTTACGCCCCGGATGCCGCTCAAGATCGAAGTCAAGGGGCCCGGCAAACTGGTTGTGTATATCAAAACCGCCGTGTACAAAGGTTATGAAACACTGCCCGGGTTCAGGCTGTTTGTGAAGCGGGACAATTATCCGACCAACCAGTACCAGTTTCCGGCGACAACACGGTCGAGCGCTTCGTTCGAGGGTGTGAAGGATTATAACCCGTCGGTCCAGACCAGCACCCTGCAGATCGACGTTTTGCGCGGTGTGCACACGTACGAGTTTTCCCTGCCGCAAACCCCGTCCATTATCGGGCTTGCGAGTTTCGGATACACCCCGGAACACGAGGTGGAGCCCGTGCCGCCCGCACGGCGGGAAAGTTTTCTGTATGCAAAAAGCCATGCCGCTGAAGGCAGCGGCGCGGGAACATGGTTGTACATAAAGCCGTACGGCATGGTCGGGGATGTGTATGAGCAGCAGACCAACAGCGATTCCGTGTATGGAGGGGTCGGTGTGAATGCAGACATCTTCCTCGAGAAGCACCTCGTGGTGACCGGTATCGTCAATTACACGGACGCTGACCAGCGGTATCTCGTATGGAGAAACCTCCCGCTGTCCCTGGGCGCGGGCATGTACACGGTCAACGAACAGACCCTGCTCATCCAGGGCATCGTGTCGTATGCCATCCTGCATGATGACACCACTATCCTGATGGCAGGGGCGGGCTGGGGAGATCTCGAGATCATGAACCCGTCGTTCCCGGGCAGGATTGACGGCCCGGTTGTTTCCGTTCTGTTCGACCGGGTACTGTCGCACGGCGTGCATCTGAACATCCGGCCCACGTACCTGCAGGACGTTACGAACGGGGCCGCAAGCACGAATTCCCTGCTCGGCACCCCGTACGGTTTCCTGGCATATCCCGTGGGGATCGCATTTGCCGTTGCATCGGGTGTATCC
The DNA here is from genome assembly GCA_021800575.1 of bacterium. Classification (GTDB taxonomy): domain Bacteria; phylum JAMCPX01; class JAMCPX01; order JAMCPX01; family JAMCPX01; genus JAJYLM01. The sequence continues at coordinate 5,758 of JAJYYW010000071.1, read as the reverse complement.
GTCGAAGTGGGGTATGACGGACGGCTGCTGATGTTCAGGGACACCAACCGGTTCTACAACGGGGGGTTTGTCGCCGCGCTGTTCTAAGAACGCGGTCAGCGTCCGGCTGCATGGCCGATAGCGCCGGGCCCTGCTCTGCAGGGCCTTTTTTTTATCCCGTTGCCTGCGACACGGTGTCCCGCAGAACTCCCTCTTGCATTTTTTGGGTTTTCAGGATTGACTTATTGGCAAACCTGTCATTAGTATGAAAGGCATTCACGCAGGAAGGAGAGCGTATGTTTGAAAAATTTATTGAGGTGAACCGGGACAGCGCAAACAGGGCGCGGCAGTGGAAGCAGAAAACAGGAAAAAAGGTTATCGGCGTTATGCCCGAGTATTTTCCGTCCGAGGTGATCACGGCACTGGGTGCTTACCCCGTCCATTTTAAAGGTACGCAGATCCCCATCTCCCGTGCAGACACCTATCTTCAGTCGTTTTCCTGTACAACCACCAGGACCATTCTCGAACAGGCGATGCAGGGGGACATGGATTATGTCGACGGGTTTGTGTTCACGACCATGTGCGATAACCAGCAGAACCTCGCCGAGGTATTCAAGAAGCTGTTCCCGGAAAAGCCGGTCGTCACCTTCATGATCCCGTTTGCGAACGATGCGTCGGTCCGGCAGCCGCACCTCAAAGAACAGCTCGATAAAGCAATTGCCGGGATCAGCCGGATTACGGGCACGGGTTTTACGCAGGACGCGTTCCAGACAGCGCGAGCGCTGTACGAGCGCCGGGCCGCACTGATCAACAGGCTCTACGACGTGCGCCGGCGGAACCCGAAGGCAGTATCGGCCTACGGGTTTTATTCCATCCTCAAGGCGGACGCCGTGGTGCCGGCTGAAGAATTTACAGCGCTGCTCGAGCCTGTTGTCAGCGCGCTCGAGAACAAGGATGTCCTGCCCGTGGAGCACCGGATCATCATATCCGGGATCACGCCCGAGCCCCTCGAACTCGCGAAGGTTTTCGACGAGATCGACCTGTCCATCGTCGACGACGACCTGACGAGCGGGATGCGGCAGTTCTCCCGGGGGGTGCTGTCCGGGATCGACGGAGCGGGCATCGACCGGTTCGTGTTCGGCGGCAGTCCCTGCTCGACGCTGTTCAATCCCGCACAGGACCGCCGTGCATACCTCGCGGACAAGGCCGCCCGGGACAAGGCCGCCGTGGTACTGTGGCAGATCAAGTTCTGCGAGCCCGAGGCGTTCGATCGTCCCGATCTCATCGCCTTTCTCAAGCAGCGCGGCATACCGGTGACGAGCTTCGAGGTGGAGCTGCAGATGAACAGCTTCGAGGGCATCAAAACAAGGCTTCAGGCGTTTAAAGAGATACTGTGAGTACAGGGAGGTTGCAATGACAAAGTTTCGGGTATCAGAGACAATGAAGGAGATGATGGCTTCCTATTACCTTGAAGCCAAGAACGCGGCGTACAACCATGTGCCTGTCGCATGGATCACGTCCGGCGGACCGGTCGAGTTCCTGCATGCCATGGGGGTCATCCCGGTGTATCCGGAGAACTACGCCCCCATGTGTTCGATCACGCGGGTCAGCAAGGACCTCATCGAGGTCAGCGAGGCCGCGGGATATTCATCGGACCTGTGCTCCTATGCACGGACGGATATCGGTGCAGATATGACGCAGGGCGGCCCCATCCTGGGCCTGCCGAAGCCGGACATGCTGATCGTGGGAACCAATATATGCCATACGGTTGTCAAATGGTTCGAAGTCCACGCGAGGAAATACAATGTTCCACTGTTCATCATCGATATGCCGTACCTGCACGACGGTATGACCAAAGAGGCGATCAACTATGTTGTCGGGCAGTTTGAGGCGTTCAAGACCTTCCTCGCCACGACCTTGAAACGGCCGTTCGAGGAGGAAAAGTTCAGGGAGGCGCTCTTTCTCGCCGCACAGGTTTCCGAGCTGTGGGAAAAAGTCCTCGCCATGGGCAAGAAACGCCCCTCGCCGCTCAACTCGTTCGACACCTTCATCCACCTCGCACCCATCGTGACGCTGCGGGGGACGCAGCGGGCGGTCGACTATTACACGCAGTTCTACAACGAGCTTGAAGAACTTACCGCGCAGGGGTTCGGTTCCGTACCGGACGAGAAGATCCGGCTGCTGTGGGACAACCTGCCGATATGGTACAAGATAAAATACCTGTCGGAGTTCTTTGCACAGCACAAGGCCGCCTTCGTCGTTTCGACCTACACGAACTCGTGGGCCGCGATCCAGGGCAATATCGATACCGACCACGCACTCGAGGAGCTTGCGCGGGCATACCTTTCGCCGTACATCAACCGCGATTTCAAGTACAGGATCGACTACCTGGTGCGGTTGATCGAAGAGTTCTCGCTGGACGGGATCGTGTTCCACTCGGATCGCAGCTGCAAACCGTACTCTCTGGGACAGTACATGATAAAAGAGGAAGTGACGAAGCGCACGGGCAAGCCCGGGCTTATCATCGAGGCTGACATGAACGACCCACGCGTGTTTTCCGATGCGCAGTTCGAAACGCGTGCAGAGGCCTTTTTGGAAGGCTTGGAGAAATGAAGCACTTCGCAGGGATAGACGTCGGCTCGCTGACCGCGAAGGCGGTTGTCATCGACGAAAACAACAGGATTCTCGGTTCCCACATCATGCCGGTCGGGCAGGACAGCCTGGCTGCAGGCATGAACGCCTATGCACAGGCCCTGGTCAAGGCCGGCCTGAAGAAAGAGGACGTAGCTGCCGTGGTGTCCACGGGCTACAGCCGGAAGAGGTTTACGGAAGCCACCATGCAGAAGACCGAGATAAGCTGCCATGCACGGGGGGTATCCGTCGTGTTCCCGAAGGTCGCAACGCTCATCGACGTCGGAGGGCAGGACAGCAAGGCGATGAAGATCGGGAAGGACGGCAAGGTCCTGGATTTTGCCATGAACGATAAGTGTGCAGCAGGGACCGGAAGGTTTGTGGATGTCATGGCGCATGCCCTGAACCTGACCCTGGGCGGGCTTTCGGATGCGGCGCTCTCGTTCAAGGAGGAACTCACCCTGAGTTCCACCTGCACCGTGTTCGGGGAATCCGAAGTCATATCCCTGCTGTCGCAGGGACAGAGCGTGCCGGACATATCGTGGGCCATCATCAAGTCGATTGCAGACCGTCTCGTTTCCCTGGTCAAGAGGGTCGGGATCGAGCAGGATATCGCGATGAGCGGCGGCATGGCAAAGAACAGGGCGCTGGTGTCGCGGCTCGAGGATAGGATCGGGTTCGATATCCACGTTCCGGGAGAGCCCCAGATCATGGGCGCGTTCGGCGCAGCGGTCATCGCAAAGGGAGAATAGCCCGCTGAAATCTCCGTTTATCCGCTGATCACTGCACCGGCGGACGCGGAAGGACCGTGCGGAGGAAGACGTGCTGCGGACTGCGGCCGGCGCCGTTGCCCGTGATACGGGCATCCTATGGTTTTGCATATACCAGAAAAAAGGAGAGCGATATGAAGCACAACGGCAATTATTTATTCCTCCTGGCAGCCATGGTGATAGCGGGTATGGCCATGGGAGGGTGCAGCGGCAGTACAAAGGCTGCGTCCGTGGGACATCTGCCGGGGCCCGGGTTCAAGCTCGCACCGTCGGTGACGACACTCGTTCAGACACTCGTCCCGGTCGAACCGGCCGTGAATCCCGTTGATCCCAACAACATCCCCGCGTCCCAGCTCCAGAACTTCGGCACATTCATCACCGGTCCGGGAGAGGACTTTGTTTTCAGGAACGACCTCTCTATAGCAGGTGCGGTGCCGACGCTTTCGACAGACGCACGCTCCGTCGTCTATTTTCCGGTCATAACGGACATCCACATCATGGACACCAAGACCCCGCTGAGGTTTTTTTATACGTACGATTCAAACGGGACCGTCGTGTCCGAACTGCCCCAGGCACAGTACAGCACCCAGGTGCTGGATGCAATGATACGCACGCTCGATGATTTCAGTACGGCGCGGCACTTCAACCTCCTGATCACAACCGGGGATACGGTCAACGATACGGCTGAGAACGAGACACGCTGGTTTATCGGCGTGCTTGACGGAACGGCCGTACATCCGGACAGCGGGACCTGTACGGACGTTGTCCCGGGTCCCCTCAACGATGCCCACGACCCGTTTCTGCCGTGGGGGCTCGATACGAAGGTGCCCTGGTACACGACGATGGGCAACCATGACGCCCTGATCGCCGGTCATTTTACCGTGACCCCGGCGTACAACGCCGTCGCCACGGGCGATGAGGTCTATCTGAGCTCGGAGGATGATCGAGGCGATATTCTGCCGGCAGGTACGAAGATCACACCGGACCCCAGCAGGGCACTGCTCGGTCCTGTCGGATACATGCAGGAATTCTTTACAACGGCAACCCTGCCTGTGGGGCACGGATTTACGTCCGCCAACATCAGCGGCGGCTATGGCGATTATGCGTTCGATCCCGATCCGGCCATACCGGTGAGGTTTATCGTGCTCGACTGGGAATGCAGGGACGGCGAGACAGGCGGCTGCATCAGGAAAGACGAGATCAACAATTTTCTCATACCCGAGCTGAACAACGCCGTGCTCGAGCACAAGCTGGTCATCGTCGCAAGCCACCAGTCCCCGGACTCACTCGACACCGGTACCGAGGTCACGGGTACTGCGTTTATCGATCTGCTGACAAGCTACCCGAACGTGATCGCACACCTGGTGGGGCATGGGCATTACAACAGCATAACGCCGCGTGCCGGATGTTCGGCGACCCAGCCCGGCTACTGGGAGATTGAGACATCGAGTCTTATCAACTACCCCCAGCAGTCGAGGATCATCGAGGTGGTCGATAACGGGGACGGGACTGGACGCATCTTCACGACTATGGTGGATCACAACTCTCCCGACGGCTCAATGCCGGCTATCTCGCGGTCGCTGTCTCTTGAAATGGTACAGATCGGTAACGATTCAGCGGGCAAGATTGGCACACCGCAGGACCGGAACGCCGAGCTCGCCATACGGATACCCCCCGATGTGGAGACTGCCCTGCATAACGCCGGCCTGCCGTCGAAGATAGAGTCCCTGACGACCCTGCAGGGACTGTAGATGACCCCGGGTAAGAGCACCCGCAGGCCCTCTCACCGGTCGGGATTACAGGCCGATAAACATGATGAAGGAACAAATATGCCGGATCGCTGGATAGTGTTCACGGATCTCGACGGCACGCTGCTCGATTATTTTACCTATGCGTTCGAGCCCTCGATCGAGGGCATCGGCCTGCTGCGGGAGCGCGGCATACCTCTGATATTTTGTACGAGCAAATCCTATGCAGAGGTCATCCATTTCCGGGAGAAGACCGGTACTACGTCACCGTTCATTGTGGAGAACGGAGGAGCGATCTATCTGCCCGAAGCCTCTGCGCACCTTGCGGGTCCGGGAGGCCGGTATGGGTGTGTCGACGGCAACACGGTGCTGGAGCTGGGAGCTCCGTATGACAGGATACGCCGGGTCTTTGGTGAAATGAAGAGGCTGTTCGATAACAAGGTAACAGGATTCGGAGATATGAGGGAAGAAGAGGTCGCATCGTACCTCAACCTTCCGCTCGAACTTGCCGCTATGGCGAAGCAGAGACGCCACGATGAGCCGTTTATCCTGAAGGACCCGTCGCTGCTGGACGGTATCGAACAGTTCGCCCGGCAGAATGGTCTCAAGGTATTTCCGGGCACCCGGTTT
>JAJYYW010000070.1 GCA_021800575.1 bacterium | reverse complement strand
GCGTCGACAGTACTGGCGCCGCCGTTCTGGAAGGACATCCGGGACATGGAGCCTGTGAAAAAGGACTACTGCACCGCATTGAGGATGACGTACGCCAATGCGTCCCTGAACGGCCCCTTTGCCATCCTGATGGGGTTTGAGAACGGCATACTCGGGCTCAACGACCGGATCAAGCTCAGACCGCTGGTCGTCGGAAAGAAGGGAGACCTGGTGGCCATTGCAAGCGAGGAATCGGCGATCCGCGAGGTCATACCGGACCCGGACGATGTGTGGGCTCCCAAGGCGGGAGAACCCATCATCGTAACTCTCAAGGAGGACAAAAAATAGTACTATGGGAAACAGCACAACAATAGACGCACAGGGCATGCACTATTTGATCCTGAACCAGAAGATCCATGATGCGCTGGCAGGCGGCGCAATGAACATAGATCTTTCCCATGTCAATGGACAGCGGTATATCGCGGACGGACTGAAAAACGACGTCCGCATCACCATCAACGGCGTTCCGGGCAACGACCTCGGCATCTTCATGGATGGACCGGTCATAACCGTGAACAACAATGCACAGGATGCTGTGGGTAATACCATGAACGGGGGCAAGATCGTTGTGAAGGGCATGGCAGGCGATGTCTGCGGCTACAGCATGCGGGGCGGCAAGCTCTTTATCCTGAAGGATGCGGGATACAGGGTCGGCATTCACATGAAAGGATACAAGAACCTGAACCCGATTATCGTCATCGGCGGAAACGCCGGCGATTTCCTTGCAGAATACATGGCGGGCGGTGTGATCGTCGTGCTCGGGATGTTCGGCAGGAAGCGCGAAAACGGAACAACCGGCGACTACCTGGGTGCGGGCATGCACGGCGGAACCGTGTACCTGCGGGGCAAGACCGACAGGAAAAGGATCGGAAAAGGCGTCGAAGTCACTGACCTGACGGATGCAGACCGGGGACTGCTCAAGGGCGTTATCCATGAGTACGCGAGCGACCTTGGACTGGATCCTCACAGCATTCTCGGCGAACCGTTCGAAAAACTCGTTCCCCTGAGCACCCGTCCTTACGCAAAGCTGTACACGTACTGATCCAGGACCCACATTTTTCCTCGACAGCGCATCCTGCGCGCTGGATATGCACGGCCCGCACCGGTGGAATTGCTCTTGCCGGACCGGCGGTTTCTTTATTTCGATAAGTATGCTATAGGAATGGCAGGAATTGATATGGACAAACTGTTTGAAATTGTTTTGATTGTCCCGTACATGTCACAGAAGTCCGGGGACGTTGAAGCGTTTTTGCTCAATACCAGGAAACAGTACTCCACCGAGGTTCTCAAAGGAATCAATCTCTACAGCTGGTCGTCGAGTGACACCATCGGGATATCCCTATCGTTCGATTTTGCCGCTTTCCTTCCGCATTACTTCAAAGCCATCGAGGCCTGGGCACAGAAGATGGAGGCAAAGCTCTACAACCTCATGATGATGGGGGAAAAGGAGCGCGAGGCATTCCGCAGCAAACTCCCGCTGACATCGGACATCAAATTCTCCGGGGATTTCGATATCACGGCGGCAATCAAAAGCATTATGGCCAGAACCACGGCAACGATCGGAAGAAAATTCCCGCGGTACAGCACGTCCATCAAGGTGGTCTTCAAATCGAAAGAGCAATTCATTGAAGAATACGCAAAAGACATCTCCAAGGGTGGGATCTTCGTAGCAACGGAAAGCCCCCTGCCCCTCGAATCAAAGATAGAGCTCATCCTGTATCTGCCGGGCTCCTCAAAAGAGGTCAGGATCGTCGGCGAGGTGGTCCACGTTTTCGGATCCGAGCAAGCGAAACTACTCGACAACAAGCGCGTTCCGGGCATGGGCGTGCAGTTCATCGAGTTCGAAGACGACGGACAGAAGGTTCTGGAAGAGTACTTCAAGTCACTGAGCACGCCCGGATAACCCTCCCCTTCCGCGCATGCCAGCCGCTCTGGTGTATGGCTTAAAGTACTTCATTTTATTATACAGGCAACAAGGTAAGAACGATGGAGATGTAGGATGCAGAGAACACTACCATTGGCTAAGATAACGGGTCCCATGCCGTCGAAGACCACTGTCATCAGGCAGAGGCTCTTCCGCAAAGTGGACCAAGCACGAAAAAGCCCGGTTATCTGGATCACCGGACCGCCGGGCTCAGGCAAAACGACCCTCGTTGCGAGCTACATCAGGAACCGCAGCCTGCCGGGAATCTGGTATCAGATAGACGCCGGGGATGCTGATCCTGCGACCTTTTTTTACTATCTCAAGCTGGCGGTAGACAGGACTGCAAAGAGACGCCATCCGTCCCTGCCCTTGCTGGAGGACAGCAGAGGGGTCAGCCCTTGATATTGGACATTGATGATTCTGCCTTCTCTATTTTCTTTCTCAAATCCCTATCGGTTTGCAGTCTCTCAAGCATTCTTTGATAGGTCTTCAATACCGCAGAGTAGCTTACACCTCCGAACAGTGCACCGATCTCGTTGTTTGTTGCACCGGTGTGCCGCTTGATCAGATAGAGCGCTAATTTATTTTTGTAGTCTTTGAATTTCTGATAATCCGTATCTGTAAAGAATATCTTCTTGCGCTCATTCCCCCGTGCATGGACATGATAGAGGACTCCTTTGAATTCGAACCTCAGCGGCCGCGCCATCGGTGAGCTCCTTGTTATGCTTTTCTCGGGCTACACCACTGAATGTCCAATGTCAAGGGCTGACCCCTCACCTTCCAGAAGAGTACCCAGGCGTATCGGCTGACAACCCCTTTCCGGTACAGAAAGAAAAGAACGGCAGGTGTCCCGAAACCTATTGCAAGATCAAGCCAGTAATATACTTGGGAAAAATGCATTCTAACGCCTATCTCCGTTTAATTGTCTATCGAAACATGGGGCTTGTCTTAGCCTTGTTTATGCACCGGGTCAACAGGAATCTGTTGAGACCCGCATGACAGTACACCATGCGCGGGCCGGAGCAGAGAACCATAGAAAAAAACATTTACGGAGTCATCATGTCGCAAGGCTTGACCAGCGATCCCCTTCCGTGTAGTGATGATGCTTGTCTGAAAAGGAGGACACGATGCGAGGAAAATCAATCTATTTTATTATGACGCTGGGTATGTTTGCCATGATGGTCTTGGCGGTAGGTATGGGAAGCGGATGCGGAAACAAGGGCGGCAGCGCTGCTTCGTATAGTATTTCTGGTACGGTGAGCGGTGCGGTCAGTCAGGGCGTTACCATGACCCTGAGCGAAGGCGTAATCAGCGCAAGTCCCCAGACTGTCAAAACAGACGCGAAGGGAAACTATATCTTCAAGGGTGTTGCAAATGGCAGCTATACGCTAACCCCATCGCTTTCAGGCTATACCTTTACCCCCGCCAACAGTCAACAGACGCTACAGAGCGCCCCTATCACCGGTGTCAACTTCACGGCCGCGCAGGCTGTCACCACGCCGAACCCTCCCGCAGATCTGACGCAAACAACCATCAACAATACTCCGGAAGTGGCACTGACCTGGCGTGCATCCACCGGAGCAGCCGGTTATGCCGTTTACTTTACGACTGCTGCAACGGTCTGTCCCGCTTCGGGCTATATGTATGCAGGCTCGGTAACGGGCCTTGCGTACACGGATACGAACCTTGTCTCCGGGACGACCTATTGCTTTGCCGTAACGGCAAAGAACAGCGCAGGTGAGAGCGGATATTCCAACATAACGCAAACCACCGTTCTCGCGGTTCCTTCTTCCCTCAATGTCATAGCGCCCGACGATTACTCCGCGCTGCTCACCTGGAACGGTTCAACCTTCGCAACAGGCTACCACGTGTACACCTCGACGACCTCCGGCGGTCCATATGTATCTGCCGGTACAACCGGAAATACCTATTTCATGGCATCCGGATTACACTACGGGAACACCTACTACTTTGTCGTAACGGCCCAGAACGGGAATGGGGAGACCGGATATTCAAGCCAAAAGGGCATCTATCTCGGGCAGACGCCCGGTAACCTGCAGGCAGCGCCCGGACCGGAACAGGCGATACTCACCTGGAACGCAACCGTTGCGCCATCCGGATACACTGTCTATGACGGCGCCGGTTATGTAGGACAAACCGGCGGGACGTACAGCTCATTCACGGTTGCCCCGTTAACGGACGGAACGCTGTATAACTTTACGGTGACAGCAGTGTATGCCGGAGGAGAAAGTGTGGGATCAAACATGACCGGCACGATACCGATGGCATCACCGTCTTCGGTTGCAGCCATCGAGCCGACGTATAATACGGCACAGATAAGCTGGGCGCCGTCGGCACATGCACTTTCGTACAACGTTTATGCGCAGCAAGTGCCGGGCGGCGCATGGGCGCAGCTCTTCACGGATGTTGCTGCGAGTCCGCAGATATGGTCTGGTGCAATGGACGGCCTGACCTACAACGTTAAGGTAGCCGGCGTTAACAGCCTTGGACAGGAAGGGTCCGCATCGGCTGTTGCAAGTCTTACCCTGACGCCTGACGCGCCGGCACGCTTGATCGCTCTTCGCGGCAATCGGCAGGCCAGCCTCTTCTGGACTGGATCGCCCGGAGCAACCGGCTACAACATCTACGATTCGGCAGGCAGCGGGTTCGGCTTTGTGACGGCGACAACCGCAACGGGCTACACGGTCACGGGCCTTATCACCGGTACATTTTACTCGTTTACCATTACTGCCTATAATCCTGCAGGCGAAAGCGCGGGCTCCAATATGGCGACTGCATGGATTGTTAATCCGATCAACACCTATTCGGGCTTTAGTTACCCCATGGGCATAGCGATCGATGCATCCGGCAATGTCTGGGTGACGAATAATACGGGCAACACGATAAGCGAGCTTACCTATACCTCAGTGGATACGGCTTCAAACACCTAGACGTGGTTCATTCAACCGATGGACATAGCGATCGATGCCTCAGGCAATGTTTGGGTAGCGAATGGGTCAGGCACCACGATAAGCGAGCTTACCTATGCCTCAGGTTACACCGCCTCAAATACCTATACGGGTTTCAATATGCCTGCGGGCATAGCGATCGATGCATCCGGCAATGTCTGGGTAGCGAACTTTGGGAGCAATAATGTAATCGGACTTACCTACCCGGCATTTACTGCAACAGCCTATTCAGGTTTCGGCTATGCTTCAGATATGGCGATCGATGCGTCAGGCAATATCTGGGTGGGGAGCTGGCCTTTGGCTACGATCGGTGAATTAACCAATTCTTCCGGGTATACCGCAACAAACACCTATTCAGTTGGTTCAGGGAATCAAGGCATGGCGATCGATGCAGCCGGCAACATATGGGTGACGAATTATCAAACCAGCACGATAAGCGAGCTTACCTATGCCTCAGGTTATACCGCCTCAAACACCTATACGGGCTTCAATAAGCCTTTCGGTATAGCAATCGATGCAACAGGCAACATATGGGTAACGAATTATGGAGGCACCACGATAAGCGAGCTTACCTATGCCTCAGGTTACACCGCCTCAAACACCTATACGGGTTTCAATAAGCCTGTGGGCATTGCAATCGATGCATCGGGCAATGTCTGGGTAACAAATTCCGGGAGTAATCCCGGCACAGTAACCGAGTTGGTCGGCGTCACAACCGGTCCGCAGTACTTCCCGTGCTCGTACTTCACCGACACGTCCTGCCCGCAGTTCCAGGGCGGAGGCAATTGGTAGCAAGAACATGCTGAAACGCTGACATCGAGTACAAAGGGCGGGTTTTCAACCCGCCTTTGTTTTTTCCGGAGTTGCTATTCTCGTTGTGATCTTGTATATATAGTCCCAATATGGAGTAAGGTTAAAAGGGAGGATTCCTATTAACTTAAAAGTCACCATATTAGCAAAATGCCTCGTAATGGGTATAATCTTTTTTAGCCTTACAGGCTGTCCGGATCCCGGCGGAACGTTAATGGTTACGGTGTTTGGTTTAGGTCATGTTCCTTTCGAAGTTCTGACGCAGAATGTTCCTACTAATTCGGACACCTATATAACCCTTGCAAATGACAACAGTCTTTTGATAGACCGGTATTACAACAACAACTTCACCATTCCGGTAGGCGGGAATCCTGTCGGCATCGCACTGTGGCAGGCAGGGCATAGATTGTATGTCATAAATAATGCCGGGCTCAGCATATCGGTTGTGTCTATTTCTCCGGTACTCAACAAGTCACAGGTAGTAGCATCCATAAGCGAACCGGTATTTCATCACATGGGTGATGCTGTTGTTACGCCGGACGGCAGTTCTCTTTATGTTGCAACAGATACAAATGCAATATCAGTGTTATCGACAACGACGAATACCGTACTGCAGACGATTACCGACCCGGGCATCAGCTATCCAGCCCATCTTGCAGCTGATGTTTATGGCAGATATATCTTTGTAAGCGATATGTCGGATAATGCCGTGTCAATTATCTCTACAACGACCAACACCGTCATACAAACCATTGGTGTCGGCGTATCACCGAACGGCATGGCACAGACTCCTGACGGTAAATGGTTGTTCGTTGTGAATTCAGGCTCGAACAGCATATCGGTAATAAATGTTGATTCTCTTTCTGTTGTAAGGACGGTAAGCGATCCGAGTTTTGACAATCCCCAGAGGATTGCTCTGGATCCGGTTTGTCCTCAGGCACTTGTCAGCGAATATACTACAGGCAGCATTTCATTTGTTTCAGAAGATGCCTTGATAAACGGAACGGGACAGATCGTCACCTGGGAGGCTTATGTCGGTAACAATCCTTATGACGTGTGCGTCATACCGGCCGGGTATGCGATAAATGCACTGCCAGGGACGAGTTTTACAGATAACGAGGGCACTGCATACGCCGTTGTCGGTTTACAGGGAGATCGTGCTCTTGCGTATATCGATTTAAATTGGAACAATACATGCAACTGATAAGCTCCCGTTACCTCATGAATTTACTCTCTCAGAGCATAGTATACCTGGTTGTCAGCATCTTTGTAGTATTCGTGTATAACAGCACCCTCTTTGCAGGTTATTTGACACGTGGACCGATATCGGAAAACCATAATGATTTCTACATCGGGAGTGCACTG
>JAJYYW010000069.1 GCA_021800575.1 bacterium | reverse complement strand
CGACGTAGCCAGCTCCCTCGATCCGCTGTTCGGAGATTGATGGGACGAAAACAGGTCAGGAAAGCTCGGCCCGCGGCGCTGGCGCCATCGCGTGGTGGAATCTCGTGAAGGATCGGCTATGATGATACTTGATTCAATCGGGGAGGCGAGCCAGAACCGGCGCCGGGCCAGCCAGGCTACGATACGACAGGGGAGCATACCTTCATGATGAGCGATGCCGCAGGCAACGACCACGTTGCCGTGTGCAACGCCTGTCATGCAGGCTCCATTGCAGTTTCGGGATTTGATACGGTCGATCCGCTGTATCCGACGGCCAACTGGGACGGACATCCTGCGGGTGTCACCGAGGGAGTCCAGGACCAGGTCCACGGCCTTTTGAGTGTGCTTGCCTGTGCCCTGACGACCAGTGCTAACCAGACCTGTACGGCCGCTTCAACGGACAGCAACGGCAATCCGGTGTCATGGACGATCACCATACCTGCCACCCGACAGGGACCGGTGTCGGCCGTCACTTTAAATGGTACGACGTTTGCGATCGGACCTACGGCAACGACCCAGGAGAAGGATGCTGTTTACAACTGGTATCTGGTCAACGGGGAAGGCAGTTATGGTATCCACAACACTGCATTCGATGTCATATTACTCCAAAAGGCGTTCCTGGATCTTACCGGAGAAAACATACCCGGCGCAACGATTCGGCAGTAAGAAGAACAGGCAAATTGAAGATTCAAGATTAAAGATTCAAAAGAAATTCTCTTGCATTGAATCTTTAATATTTAATTTTGAATTTTGATTTCTCTTCAAGGTACAGCCGGCAAGCCCTGAGCTTTCTTTATAAGGCTGATAATCTCCTGATTATTGCTTTCCGTTGCATACATCATCGCTGTTTTACCGCTGCTGTCGGCCAACGACGGATCAGCCCCTTTTGCAAGCAGGGACGCAACCGCGCCCGCATCATTCCGCATCACCGCCTTGATGAGGGGCGTCCTGTTATTACTGCCCCGCGCATTGACCTCCTGGTGCTTCTTCGCAACAGCATCCATCCAGTCCATGCTGTCTTCATCATTGATGTCTGTATCCAGATCCGGTGTGTTCGAGTCCATACGACCTCGGGTGACAGCCGTCAGGAAGCGCTGTCTTTCTCCAGTTGATCGACCATTGCTTCGTACTTCGCATGCACACCCGTACCGAGCTTCTTCTCTACATCCTCAAACCGTTGAAGAATCTGTGCGTCCATGTCAGCAAGCATGTCCTCTGCCATGGGATACAGGATGTTGTCCTCTTTATTGATGTGCTGACTCAGCAGACCGATATACCCCCGTGCGTTTTCGATAAAAGACTTGTCCGCACCGGATGTTCCTTTTTCATAAGCATCAAGGGCCTGTGCCATTCCCTTGACGTAGTTCCTCCCCATCTCATGCTCAGCAAGCATGACTCCGACCGGACCGCCGTTGGTCGGCATTCCATGGGCCTCCATCTCGGCAAACAGGACGCCCTCTTCCTTGTGGTGATGGCAAGTATCTGCGAATGTCCGGATAAAATCCACGCATGACCGAAGCTGCGCAGGCTGGACCTTTTTGTTCTGCTCCATCTTTATGGAATAGTTTGACAGCACATTGAGCATCTTTTCGATAATCCTGTGCTCGTGCATCAGTGTTTCTGTTGATCTCATACAACCTCCTTTTATACCTAAGCTATATCCGCCTGGCAGAAAGGTGTATGATGTACATCATGTTTATGAAACTGGTGCTTTTGAGGCCTTGCTTCAGTATGAGATGCAGGTGTCTTACCTGTTGAACTGGGCTTCCTCAAAAGCTGCGACGTCTTCATAATATCGTTTTGCCATCTCGGCCGAAGCGCTGTTCGTGTACAACTCGGGCCTTGGATGTTTGATAAGCTCGAACAGCATGTCTGCGACCTCTTCGGACGTCTGGGGCTTCATACCGCTGTTCGTCACGTGCGGGACCTGCGGTGTGCCGTGCAGGGCATTTTTCTGGAATTCCGATGTTACCATACCCGGCATGACCAGGGATACCTTTATTCCTGGGTGCGAGTGACGCAGATCTACCCGCAGATTGGCAGTCAGCGTGTTTACCGCGCTTTTCGCTGCGTTATAGACCGACCTGAACGTTGCAAACGGCACCCTTCCAAGAAACGAGGAGATGTTGATGATATGTCCGCTGCCGTGTTCCATGAAATACGGAACCACGGCCTGAATGCCGAAGAAAACGGACTTAAAATTAACGCCCATGATCTCGTCGATGTCCTGTTCCGTGAGCTCGGTCACCCGTCTCCCGATGCCTCTGCCGGCATTGTTGACCCAGACGTCTATCCTGCCGAACTTTTCAAGGGCCTTCTTCTTCAGATGATCCATGTCGGATTTTTTGGTGACATCGGTCGGCACGATCAAGGTGCAGGTGCCTGATGCGGCTGCCGTTTTCTTAAGTTCTGCCAAACGCCGTGCTGCAAGAACAACGCACCAACCCTCGGCACCCATTTTTTTACACAGAGCAGCACCGATACCGCTGCTCGCCCCTGTCACCACAATGACTTTTCTATCCATAGTTTCCTCTCATTCTCTCACTGAAACGGCCACGTTCAGTTCATTATCACGTATCTTAAGGCACAGCAGGGTCTTTTTCAAGATGAACAATGCACGATCTTCACAGCGCTGCATGAGCTATATTGCATCAGGATTATTGTTTTGTCTGCAACTGTACTACCTGCAGATATCCGCCTCAAGCAAGAGACGGATTCCCGTTCCATGTGCCGTCTGAGGACTGGGTAGAGGTGATATAATTCACAGCCTCCTGCAGGGGCATTTCCTCTCTATTAAGAGGGGTCAGGGGTGTGTTACCCTGCCCTGAGCCAAATTAGATCGTAGGGGCATATTGCAATATGCCCCTACCCAAACAAAACCCAGTGAATTACCGCCGCCAAAGGCGGCGGCTTAGGAAAGCCCTCAACATGTCATTCCCGTGGAAACGGGAATCCAGTTCTTTATCATTTCCAAATAATATTTCTGGATTCCCACTTTCGTGGGAATGACAGAATACCGGCCAAGCCAAATTTTACATAACTACCGTCAAAGACGGTTGGTTTCTACGTTAATCTAAATGTATTCTGATTGGTCACAAGATAAAGCACCGCATTGCTGATGGTAGTCTGGTCGGAGTAATTGACAGATTTCAAAGCAGAGAGGGCAAGGGCGGTATAGGATTCTGGATTCCCGCTTTCGCGGGAATGACAAAAGCAGGTAAGCCGTCTGGCAAAGCAGAATCATAACTCCCTTCCGTCCCCCTTAAGCTAAGGGGGAGATTTGCGGAAAGGGAATTATTAATAAATCCTCCTTGTTCCTCCTTTTTCAAAGGGGGAAACGAGAAACCAAGATTGTCGGTCGTGAGGCTGGCGAGTTGGATCGGCTGATTATTCAATTCCGTCATTCCGTGCTGCGACACGGAATCCATGTTTTCTTTTCTCTGGATTCCCGTTTTCACGGGAATGACAAAAGAGGATAATCTGTCATTCCGTACTTGATACGGAATCCAGTCTTTATCCTCTTTGGTGAGGCTGGCGAGTTGGATGGGATCGGAAGTTAACACACCCCTTTCATCCCCACTTTTTAGAGGGGATGAAAAATCATAACTCCCTCGACCCACGCGACCCAGCTTCGCAGTGTGCCCGGTGGGTACCCCGCCACTTAAATTAAGGGGGAAACTTGAGATTGCTTCGTCGCTTTCAGCTCCTCGCAATGACAGAAAAGAGTTGTACTCGCTACTCATTACTATATCTTGCCTACAATATTTGTGACCGTCGAGTTGGAGGGGATCCTGGATTCCCGCCTGTGCGGGAATGACAGAGGAAGGTAAGCTTTATGAAAACCGATATGAATAATCCTCAAGCATCCTCCAAAAACATATCTTCGACCCATTCTGGGGTCATAAAAATCAGCATGGTTCCATAAACAAGGTGAGATTAACAAGGAGGAACGAATTATTATGATTTTACATTATATATTTCTAAGTATGTCAATATTTATTTTTTTATATGCCCATTTTTTATTATACCTGGAGTATTCTCAAAACCCGAACGGCGCAAAGCTGTGATGGGATTTTTTGCAATTTATGCGCAGGTACGGTACGATAATGTTTATAATGAAAAATCTTAAAATCACAGGAGCCGGCACCTACCCCCTGATAGCCGCAGCAGTTTCAGACAGCGATATACGTCTGTTGCGAGCGGCTGATATAAAATCCATCGGCCTGATAGAACTGCGCGTGGACATGTTTAAGAAACTGTCAGAAGATTATGTCATACAGGTCTTTCAACAGGCAAAACAGCAGTTTAAAAAGCCTTTGCTGTGCACGATCCGCATACCATCAGAGGGCGGCAGGCGGCATATAGACGAACACAGGCGCCGCTCATTGTTTGAAGCAGTCGCACCCCTTGCAGATATGCTCGACATAGAAATCAAGTCCAGCCTGTTCCCGGACATCGTGCGCCTGGGGCATGCGAACAATAAACCTGTTATTGCGTCATACCACAACCTCGGCAGAACGCCTGCAGACAGCTTTTTCCTGGCCATGCTGAACAAAGCCCGCAAAGCGTCAGCAGACATTACAAAGATTGCAGTCAAGGCCGCTACCATCAACGATGTTGCGCGCCTGCTGCGCTTCACCATGGAGCACACGAAGGACGACATCATAACGATATCGCTGGGCAAACCCGGAAGGATATCGAGGGTCGTCAATCCGCTGTTCGGCTCGCTGATCACCTACGGTTATATCGGCAAACCCAAGGCAGACGGACAGATGCATGTACGAGAGCTTGCAGAGCATCTGAAATTGTACATCGGCTAACCCGGCTGGATACGTCGGAACCTTATTTTCCAGGCAGATAAGCGATATTTTTTTCCATCTACCGGGACGTACCGGAAGGACGCCTGATTAAAACACCCGGATTGAGCATCCAGTCCGGATCGAGATTGCTTTTAATTCCCTGTAAAACAGACATGAAAACCGGAGAACACTGTTTTTCAAACCATGGCTGGTGATCCCTTCCTACGGCATGGTGATGGGTTATTGGACCATGGTGGGCAATGATGGCATCCGACACGGCTGCTTTTATAGAATCCCATTGACTTACTTCGTCGCCACGCTTTCCAGGGGCAATCACCGTGTAGTAAATGACAGGGCCGTCCGGATAAATATGCGTAAATCTCCACATGATGATTCCCTTCCCGCATGTTTTCCTCATGGCTTGTTCTGCAGCACTCATGACCCCCGGGTGAAAGGTATCAACGTTGTCCCATGTTGTGACTGTTTCAAATGTTTCCGTTATTATACCGCACCGGACAAGCGTATTTCTGATATAGGGCGCACGCAGGAAATTGGTTTTCCAGCGCTCGCTTGCTTCCGGAGCCGCCGCTTCATTACCTTTTCTGATTGAGACATCCGATTCGTTCCAGACCCCGCCACCTTCTCTGCAAAGAGAGAGTGCTCTCCTGAGTTTCGGTTCCTGATCATGGTCATGAGATTCGAACCCAAGCAGAAGGACCGTATCGGTGCCATTCCCAATCCCCATACTGAAGGATTCCATGGCTGAAATAAGCCGTGCGTTTGCCGGATTGAGGCCGGCTTGGCTTATTCTGCGGGTGGCTTCTATGGCAGCCTTCTCCCCGGTAAATTTCACAAGAGCTGAAGCTTTTATTGTAGGTATATTCTGAAGTCTTACGGTCGCTTCGGTTATGATGCCGAAAATGCCTTCCGATCCCATGAAGAAGCGGTTAGCATCAGGCCCGTCACCCGAACTGGGAAGCTCTCGTGTTTCTATAATACCTTTTGGAGTAATCAATCTCAGAGATTGAACAAACTCATCAATATGGGTGTAGAGCGTGGCAAAATGTCCACCTGCTCTGGTCGCAATCCAACCTCCGAGCGTTGAGAATTCAAAACTCTGCGGAAAATGACGGATTGTCAGACCGAAGGGCTTTAGACCGGCTTCAAGTGCAGGTCCATAGATGCCGGCCTGTATGCGTGCGGTCCTGGATTTTTCATGTACTCTTATAATGTTATTAAATTTCATCATGTCGCATGATATTGATCCCTTATATTGATTTCCACCGGGCTGTTCTACTCCTCCAACAACACTTGAGCCACCACCGTATGGTATCAGAGCTATCCTTTGTTCGGCACAGAAACTCATGAGCACTGCGATTTCCTCTTCTGTGGAAGGGTATGCAACATAGTCCGGTGGGTTATCAAAAACTCTGTTTATGGCCCTGGCCATGTCCCGGAACGATTTTCCGTACGTATGTCCTGCCCTATCATAGGTTTCGTTTGTACAAAAGGATTTTAGAGCGGAAGGAAGTACAATTCTGGATGGCCGCAGGGAGAGTTCTATCAATTGCGGAGCAGGGGCTTCATCAAGGGAATTCAGTCCAAATGCGAGCTGCACCATGCTTTTAAATCCGGAAATATATGCTTCCGGCAGTGTTTCATCCGCCAGCCCCCAACCCCAAAAACTTCGCAACTGCTGTTTCATTGGATCACCCTTTGCTTCAATGCATATTTTACCACACACCTTGTTGTCAAGGTATTGACAGCGCCTTAACCCGAAAACCAAAAAAAAGCCCCCCGCTTTCGCGGGGGGCATAAAAGCCTGGCAGCTACCTACTCTCCCACACAGTCGCCCGTGTAGTACCATCAGCCTTGGAGAGCTTAACTTCCGTGTTCGGAATGGGAACGGGTGTATCCTCTCCAGCATTGCCACCAGAACATTATTATAGCCATTGAATATATAAAAATCTAGTCAAGTCATTCGACCTATTAGTATCGGTTAGCTCAATGCCTTACGGCACTTACACACCCGACCTATCAACCTTGTAATCTCCAAGGGGTCTTATTCCCAGTCTTGCGACTGGAAGGGATACCTTATCTCGAGGTGGGTTTCTCGCTTAGATGCTTTCAGCGATTATCCCGTCCGAACTTAGCTACCCAGCTATGCCACTGGCGTGACAACTGGATCACCAGAGGTTCGTCCATCCCGGTCCTCTCGTACTAGGGACAGATCCTCTCAAGTATCCTACGCCTACGACCGATAAGGACCGAACTGTCTCACGACGTTCTGAACCCAGCTCACGTACCGCTTTAATTGGCG
>JAJYYW010000068.1 GCA_021800575.1 bacterium | reverse complement strand
GAGACCGGGAACCCCCGGCTCTGCGATTATATCTTTCCCTGCAGCAGGAATGCGATGACGAACGCGTAGATGACCAGTGACTCGATAAGCGCAAGACCGATGATCATCGGGGTCACGATTTTTCCTGAAGCGCCGGGATTCCGTGCAATACCATCGAGGGCCGATGAAATGGATCTGCCCTGGCCGAGTGCTCCGCCGAATGCGGCAATCGCTATACCGATACCGCTGGCGATTGCGAGCCACGCCTTCACGCTGGTGTCGCCTGCCTGTGCTGCAGTACCGTCAGCAAACGCCGGTATTGCCATCAGCAGAAGCACGATGGTGGATGCTGCTGTGCTGAAAAACCTTCTGAGCATGTTCTGTTCCTCCTTTCTTAAAGATTTTTTCCGTAAAAAACATGTGTACTCACAGATCAACTTCTGTGCCCTTTTCTTCCTCTTCATGGGAAACAGCAAGTGCGATGTAGATTGCGCTGAGGATGGAAAACACCAGGGCCTGAATGAACGACACAAAAATGCCGAGTATCATGAAGAATATCGGGACAATGACCGGCAGGAGGTGGGAGAATATCCCCAGTGCCGTGTGGTCGCCCAGCATGTTCGCGAAAAGCCTGAGCGAGAGGGACACCGGCCTGACGAGATTGCTGATGATCTCGACCACCAGCATGATCGGAGCAAGCCACCAGATGGGTCCCATGAAGTGGCGGACATACTTTATTCCGTGGGTCTTGAACCCGTAATAGTTGTAGGCGATGAACACGGTAACCGCCATGGCAGCGTTCGTGTTCAGCGTGTCCGTGGGAGGGGTCATGCCCGGGATGACGCCCCAGAGGTTTGACATGAATATGAGGATGAACAGGGTGCCGATGAGCGGGAGGTATTTCTCCGGTTCGTCCGGAATGACCGAGGCGGTGAAGTTGTACAGCGCTTCGTAAATGATGTCGAACAGCGAAAACAGCGTCAATTTTTCATCCGGTACCTCGGGATAATTCCTGCGTTTCAGGGTCCTGTACACCAAAAAGGTGAGCAGAATGAGAATGACGCCTGTCAAAGGATAGGTTATCATATAACCCGGGACATCCCTCAATCCCGGTATGAGGCTCAACCACGTTAATTGTTCATGCATTGTCCTGTCTCCTTACAATGAAAAATAGTGCCATGAGCATTGTGCTCAGCGGCATCACCGTTATCCCCAGCATAAAGGGAACGGGCCGTACCTTCACTATTACTATGGTTATATAAAGTGTTGTCAACAAAAATGCATATTTAAGGATCAGGAGGAAGATATATACGGCTTTGTTCCCCGAATGGCCGAGGATCGCCGACATGCCCTTGCCGAGCAGGACAAGGTTCACGGTTATGATAGCGGTGCCTGCTGTGAATGCCGCGAGGTCCGTCAGGTTATGCCTGAAGACGAGTATGCCTCCTGCAAACAGCAGTATCCCTGCAATGGTCCATACTTTATACGTTGTTGCATTCATTTCTTGTCCGAGCCTATGATTTTTCCTATCTGCCGCAGCCGCATGATACTTGCCACGAACCCGAGACACGTGAACACCAGCAGGAGCCACGGTGCAGTGTGGAGGTACTTGTCTGCATAATACCCGATAAAGATACCCACGACTACAGACAACCCCGCCTCGATGCTCAGGGCGAATATCGCCGCCACCTGTTGAAGGTTAATTCCCAGCACAGTGACTTCAGGAATACCATGCAGGGTGCAAACCGGTCAAACGTATCGGGAACAACGGTACTTTTTGCCCGGTCATCTTCCCGAGACATTGAACCGGAAGTACACGACATCACCCTCCTGCATAACGTACTCCTTGCCTTCGATGCGGAGGAACCCCTGTTCGCGTGCAGCCGCCTCTGAGCCTGCCGCGACGTAGTTTTCGTACGAGATGATCTCCGCCTTGATAAAGCCGCGTTCGAAGTCCGAATGGATCCTGCCCGCAGCCTGCGGTGCCCTGGTGCCCCGGACGATCGTCCAGGCGTGCGCTTCATCCGGTCCCGACGTGAAAAACGTCATCAGGTTGAGCAGGCGGTAACCCTTCTCGATCATTTCGTCGAGCCCGGACCGTTTGATACCGAGCTCCCGCAGATATTCCGTGCGTTCCTTCGGCTCGAGCTCCGCGAGCTCTGCCTCCAGTTTCCCGGATATGACCACGACCCCTGCCTGCTCCTTCAATGCCTCTGCTTCCACCACGTTCACGAATGCCTGTTCTTCCGCGCTCGATGCCGTGGTTTTCCCGTTCTGGCCCAGTTCGGTAACGTTCGCGATATACATAGCGGGCTTTGCGGTCAGCAGGTTGAGCTGACGGAGGAGCTCCTGCTCTTCGTGGTTCACCTGCAGGGTGATTGCCTTGTTTCCCGCGGCGAGGTGCGCGGAGAGCCGTTTGAAGAAATCGGCCTCTGCGACGAGCTTCTTGTTCCCGCTCTTGGCCGCGCGCGCGGCCTTTTCGAGCCGCTTGTCGGCCGTATCGACGTCCGCGAGGAGCAGCTCGGTATTGATGGTGCCGATGTCCCGTGCCGGGTCCACGGACCCTTCGACATGGACGATGTCCTTGTTCACAAAGCACCGGACGACGTAGGCAATGGCGTCGACCTCACGGATGTGGCTCAGAAACTTGTTTCCCAGGCCCTCTCCCCGGGACGCGCCTTTGACGAGCCCCGCGATGTCCACGAACCGGAGTGTGGTGTATATTTTTTTTGCGGACTTGTCGATCTGTGCAAGCGTATCGATACGCCCGTCCGGCACATCCACGACGCCGATGTTGGGCTCTATAGTGGTGAACGGATAGTTATCAGCGGAGACCTTGGATGCGGTCAGCGCATTGAAGATCGTCGATTTCCCGACGTTCGGCAGTCCGACAATTCCGCAGCTGAATCCCATTTATTTCACCGTTATCCTGTTGACCGCTTCCATGGCCTTCTGGCGGGCAGCCGGACCGTCGCTGATGAACGACAGCAGGCCGTCGATGACCTTTTCGAAAAGCTCCTCGATGGTCTTGAGCTCCTGTGCGTTGAACTCGGACAGCACATAGTCGATGGTGTCGTCCGCATTCGCGGGCTTCCCGATACCTACCCGGATCCGGTAGAATTCCCGGGTCCCCAGCCTCCCGATGATGGAGTCGATACCCTTGTGCCCGGCGCTGCTCCTGTTGAAATGAAATTTCGCCCTGCCCACGGGTATATCCATGTCGTCATGGACGACGACGATATTGGCGGGGGGCGTGCGGTATTTCTTCGCGGCGGCGTGCAGCGCTGTGCCGCTCAGGTTCATGTAGGTCAGGGGCAGCATCAGCAGCACGCTGTGCTCCTGCCAGTAGCCGGTCAGTGCATCGAACTGGCGTTTCCTGATCTCGCAGCCGATCCTCCGGGCGAACGCGGACAGAAACAAAAAACCGGCGTTATGCCTCGTATAAAGGTATTTCTTCTCCGGGTTGCCCAGGCCCGCAACGATGAGTGCGGGCCTCTGTGTTTTCGGTAAGCCAAACAACGGTGTTCGCGGATGTTATTTTTTAGCTTCTTTTTTGGGCTCAGTCTTTTCCTTGGCTGCGGGTGCTGCCTGTTTGGCATCCTTTGCCTCTTCGGCAGGCGCTTCACCCTCCTTGGCTTCCTTGCCCTTCTTGATGACCTCGGGCTCGGCCGCGGTTGCCTCAGCAGCTGCGACAGGCTGTACCACTTCTTCTTTGGCAGGTACCATGACGTGGACGACTGGTGCTTCGGGGTTGTCAATGAACTCGACCCCCGGGATGGGCTTGATGTTCTTAACGTGCAGCGTGTGGCCGATATTCAATTCCGTGACGTCGACCTCGATGTGCTTCGGTATGGCGGTCGGGAGGCATTTAATGCTCAGTTCGCGGGCAACAACCTGCAGGATACCGCCGAGCTCGATGCCCTTTGCCTTACCGGTGACCATCACCGGGGCCTTCGTCCTGATCTGCTGGTTTTCGAACACCTCGTAGAAGTCTACGTGGAGCACCTCGTCCGTGGTTGCATGGCGCTGGAGCTCCTTGATGAGGGCAAGCTTGCGCCCTGATTCTCCGTTGTCACGGATGCTCAGCTTGATCAGCTCGTTCGAGCCGGCCTTTAAGAGCTGCTTGAGCTCCTGTGCCGGGACCGAAACGTGCAGCGTATCGCGGCCTTTACTGTAGATAACAGCCGGGACCTCCTGCTTGTTCCTGAGTCCGCGGACTTTCTGTTTGCCAAAGTCTTTTCTTACTGTTGCGTTCATTACCACTTCTTCCATGATCCTCTCCTTATTAGTTCATACGAACAACGAACTGACGGATGTCTCTTCGTGAATCCTGATGATGGCCTCCGCAAGCAGGTGTGCTATGCTTTTGACCACGATCTTCGTACATGCCGCTGTATGTTCGTTGGGCCGTATTGTGTCTGTTACAATCAGTTCAACCATCTGTGACTTCTGAATCCGCTCGACGGCGTTCCCGGAAAGCACCGCATGGGTCGTACACCCGTAGACCTTTGCCGCCCCCTGCTTCATCAGGGCGTCGGCAGCCTGCGTTATGGTGCCCGCGGTATCGACGATATCGTCGACGATCAGCGCGTCCTTGTCTCTGATGTCACCGATGATGTTCATAACCTCGGAAACGTTGGGCCGCGGCCTCCTCTTGTCGATGATCGCGATGGATGCGTCCAGTCTCTTGGCGAAGGCCCGTGCCCGCTCGACACCCCCGGCGTCCGGCGACACGACAACGATCTCGTTCTTGATGTGCTCCTTGATGTATTCGAGCAGGACCGGCATGGCATAGAGGTTGTCGACCGGTATGTTGAAAAATCCCTGGATCTGCCCTGCGTGCAGGTCGACCGTGAGCACCCTCTGCGCGCCGGCCGTGGTCAGCAGATCGGCGACGAGCTTCGCGGATATCGGGGTCCTCGGGTTGACCTTGCGGTCCTGCCGCGCATAGCCGTAGTACGGTATGACCGCGGTAATCCTCTTTGCCGAAGCCCGTTTGAGGGCATCGATCATGATCAGGAGCTCCATGAGGTGGTGATTACCGGGAATAGAAATCGACTGGACGGCAAAAACATCCATGCCGCGGACGTTTTCGTTGATCTCGATCCTGCTCTCGCCGTCGCTGAATGTTTTTACCATCGCATCGCCGGGCATCATGCCCAGGTGCTTGCAAATGTTTTCGGTAAGCACCCTGTTGGAGCTTCCGTTGAATAGTTTTAAAGTTGCGTTCATATGAGTATCCTAACTGGGGCGGGAGGATTCGAACCTCCGCATGGCAGATCCAAAGTCTGCTGACTTACCGCTTGTCTACGCCCCAAAGTACAGCCACGGGCCCTGGCAGCCCACGGCTAAACCTTATCCTATGCCTCTGCCTTGTCTGCCTCCTGCACGTCCGCGTCTCCCCGTTCGAGCTCTTTCTTGTACGCATCGATGACGGTGTCTTCGATCTTCTGCCGTGTCTCGTTGTTGAGCGGGTGCGCGGTGTCCTTGTAGCTGCCATCCTTCATCTTTTTGCTGGGCATGGCCACGAATAATCCATTATTGCCGTTGATGATCCTGAGGTCCCGTATGACAAAACAGCCGTCGAAGATTATTGTTGCAAAAGCCTTCAGTCTCTCTTCATTCACCGGGAATACCTTTACTTCTGTAATTTCCATACTTGTTACCTCCTTGGTTATATACCGTGTAATTTATAAACCGTTGTATAATCCTTTGACATCTTGTTCAACGCTTTTTGTGCTTCCTGATCCTCAAAGAAGATACCGAACACACAGGATCCGCTTCCCGTCATGGCCGCGGCGTATGCCCCGGCCTGCAGGAGCTTTTCCTTTATGGTATGTATTTCTGAAGCATGTTCCTCCGTTACTGCCTCAAGGTCGTTTTGAAGACACCTGATAATATCATGTTTTGTATAGAAAGCAAGATCGCACATAGATGGAGGCCCGGTTTTTGTCAATGGTTTTAACAGGGAGTATGCCCGGCGCGTGGATATGCCGAATCCCGGCTTCACCACGACGTAGTGCAGGGGGCCCTCGATGCCGACGCTTTTGACGATGTCGCCCCTGCCGCTGGCGAGTCCGCTGCCCTCCATCATGAAGAACGGGACGTCCGAGCCGATGCGCCCGGCGATCCCGGTCAGATCGGGGTCCCGGTATGCGGGGATCAGCCCGTTGAGCAGTCTGAGCACACAGGCTGCATCGCTGCTTGCACCCCCCATGCCTGCTTCAACCGGGATGTTTTTTTCCAGGTCTACGGTAACCTGTTTTTTGGGCACCGGGGCATTCCCGAAAAAAAGCTGTATCGCCCGGTAGACCGTGTTGCGGTCGTCGAGCGGAAGATCCTGCGCGGTTGTCCTGATGCGGATCGCCTCTCCGGGTTCGAGGGAGAGGTCTATCCGGTCGTACAACGACACCTTCTGCATCAGCGTCAGTATGTCGTGGTAGCCGTCGTCCCGTTGACCGGTGACGTACAGGAACAGGTTGAGCTTGGCAGGCGCGGACGATGAGGCATGATCCATAACGGATTATTCAGAATCTTTTACAATGGATGAGACCTTCTGTAATTCCATGGACGAGGTGCCGTTAAACTGTGCACCCTCTTCGATCAGCAGGACAGGAGTCTTTATGTTGCCGGTGAACCGCCCTTTGCCCTTTATTTCCACCCGTTCGAAGGCTATCACGTTTCCCTGGATAGCGCCGCTCAGGATAAGGGTACCGGTCTCTATTTCAGCCTCCAGGACCGCGGATTCTCCGATAAGCAGCTTGCCCTTCGATTGTATGGTGCCCTTGAACGAGCCGTCTATCCTCACGACCCCGTCGAACACCAGTTTCCCTTCAAACGAGCTCTCCCTGCCTACAATGGTGTGGATCTCTTCGGAACTTACTGTGCCTTCTTTTTTGTCAAACATAGAGCCTCCTAAACTCCCCGTATTGTGTTCAGAATCCTGTCAAGGTCGTCAAAGGAGGAATAGTGAATCTCGATCCATCCTTTGTTTCCTGCGTGGTTGACCCGAATCCTGGTGGCGAACACCCTCCGCAGTTCGTCCTCGATCGCGTTGACCTGGGACACGACCTCGCCCGGCAGGGACGCCTCTTTTGCCTTGGTCCGCCGTGTGTGCACATAGCCTTCCGCAGCCCTGACCGTGAGTTTTTCGTCGCGGATCTTCCTGAAGAACCGCAGTTGCTCCTC
>JAJYYW010000067.1 GCA_021800575.1 bacterium | reverse complement strand
AGTAATCGACTTCCATCGCTGCCTGACCGCTGCCGGCGCTCTTGTCGAAAACATTCTGGACACCCTGCGTCGATAGCAGCTGGCTCTTCACCTGTTCAAGGTCACCGGCAGACCGGACACCGCTGATCGCGAGGGTAATCAGGGAGCCGCTGTTGACCTGCTCTTTCCATGCTTTCAGGATGGTCGCTATTATGCCCGCGGCAAGCTTGTCCGTGGCTTTTATGATGGCTTCGTGCCCGGCGATCACGGTATCGGTATGAACCGACGCAGCGTGCTGTTCACCGGAAGCGAGCACCTTTCCGTCATCCGTATCAACGGCCCTGAGAGCGACGGTAGCCTGCGCAGACCGCATCTCCGAACCCTTCACCCTGCCGTAGAGCACGGCAACCGCCTTCCCGTAGATCACGATGTCCGCATTCGCAAGCTTTCCGAGCTGGTTCACCGTGGTATCGTCAAGGCTGCTCAGGCTGTAGCCGGATGATATCTTGATATCGTGCAGCAGCACCGCTGCATCGATGACGTTCAACCCGCTGTCCATGAGCTGTTTAATCATCTCGTTCTCGGCTATGGACGGAGCGCCGGCCTCATGCCGGGTATCGACCCCGGTTACCGCATATCCCCCTTGCGGCGATGCCGGTGCGGAGAACACCGAGGAAGCGAGCCTGGTTGCGCCGATGTTCTGCTCGAGGATAATCACTGCAACATTCGGCATCTTCTTTTGCCGGGTAAGCAGTCCGATAGCGCTGAGATCGTTTTTCAGATGTTTCATGCCCACGGTCGCCTGCAGGGTGACGGTGTACGTGGTCGTATTGGGACCTTCGTTGACGATCTTGTAGTCGGAGACGTATCCCGCGGTGTTCGCGTAGATCGTGTCGTTCAGCTGCTTGTAATTCTGGACGATCGTTTGCGACGGGACGATGGTGCCGACAACCTGTTCAACGGCCTTTCTCAGGGCGTCCTGGATCGCCGCGTCGCGTGCCGCGGACTCATCGCCGTTATTGATCACGCCGGTCCCCTGGACGGTGACAACCTGTGTTCCCGGCTGCGCCGGGTCGGCACCGTTCAGGGCAAATGCAGCGGATGATGCCACGATGATAAGCAACACCTGGGCTACAAGTCCTGCTATCCTTTTCCTCGTCATAACACCCCCTGTCGATAAAAAAAAAGTCCCGCGTGTGCGGGACCTTTTTTTACTCTTTTACTACGCCGAGCAGGTCCGATTTCTGGATGATTAAATAGGTGATCCCGTCCAGCTCTATCTCGGTGCCGCTGTACTTGCCGTAGATGATCCTGTCTCCGACCTTGACGATCTTCTGCAGCTCTTCGTCCGTTCCCACCGCCTCAACGGTTCCCATCTGCGGCTTTTCCTTCGCTGTTTCCGGGATGATAATAGAGCCCTGCTTCTTTTCCTTTTCTTCCATGGGTTTTATTAAAACCCTGTCCTCTAACGGTTGAATTTTCATACGTACCTCCTTTTATATTATTCTTTTATATTAAGCAACTTATTTATCTCTCCCTTGTTGAAACCGACGACCGGCCGGTTGTTGATGAGCGTTACCGGGACCCCCATCTGGTTGGTCCTTCTCACCAGGTCCCGCGCCGCCTGCTGGTCCCTCGATATGTCGACCTCCCTAAACCGTATCTTGTGTTCGGCGAGATACTGCTTTGTTTTCTTGCACCACGAACACGTGGGCGTTGTAAATACAACAACCTGTGGCTGTTTTACTTCTTCCGGCATAATTCTCTCCTCCTGGTTTAATTACCCGACTACCGGGCTCTTCATGCATACGTCGTATTCCTGCAGCGTACCGCGCGGGTTTACATAAAAGTACATAAAAATTTAATTAGTTGATTGCGAAAGGTCAAGCACTCCCGACAGGACAATACTTGTTGAATTATCTTACAGAGTGTGTATATGGTAAATTATAGTATGAGTGAAAGTAAAAAAAGACTTGGTGATTTGCTCGTTGAAGCCGGATTGATCGATCAATTCCAGCTCCGGTCAGCGTTGTCCGAACAACAGAAATGGGGAGGCAGGCTCGGCAACCATTTCGTCCGTTTGAAATTCATAACCGAGGACAAACTGGTCAAATTCCTGAGCCAGCAGCTCAAGATCCAGTATGTAGATATAACAAAAATAAAGATAGCGCCTTCTTCCATCGAGATCATCCCCGAAGAGATAGCAACGAAGCACAACATCCTGCCGCTCGGGATCAAGGCAGAGGGCGGTAAAAAAACGCTGTTTATAGCGACTTCTGACCCCACGAATCTGGAGGCAATCGACGAGATTCAGTTTTTAACCGGGTACACGGTAAAGCCCATCCTCGCGGCAGACACGGCCATTTCAAAAGGCATACGCGACTACTACAATCCTATCCCTCAGCAGCCGGCGGCGGAGCAATCAATACCGATGGACAACCTGAACACCGCGCCCGAAGAGCAGCCTGCTCATACACCGCCTTCCCCTGCAAAGGATGAGATGGTCATTATCCGGGATGAACCCGGCGGGCCAGCCCCCATCCCCGATTCCGAGCTTCCCGCAGAGGCACAGGCGATTCTCAACTCAACCCTCGGTATCAAAACAGGGCTGTCTCCGGAATTAACCGCGATGCTGATGAACAAAGAGACCAGAGAACTGCTGAATTCCCTGATCGAACTCCTGATCGCGAATGGCGTACTGAAAGAGGCTGACCTCAAGCACCATCTAAAATGAGCCCGGCACCGCATAAAAGACTTGGGGAACTTTTACAAGAAGCAAATCTGATCAACGATTCACAACTCAAAGCAGCGCTGTCCAACCAAAGAAGCTACGGAGGGAGACTGGGTACGGTCCTGGTCAAGATGGGCTTTCTCAAAGACATCGACATGCTCAAGTTCCTCAGCAAGCAACTCAACATGCAAATGGTCGACCTCCACAAGATTGTCGTCCAGCAGGCTATGCTCGGCCTCATTGCCCCGGATGTTGCAGAAAAGTACAATGTCCTTCCGCTGGGTATCAAGGTGATATCCGGCAAGCCGCTGTTATACGTGGCCATGTCCGATCCGACGAACCTCGCAGCGATAGACACCATCCAGTTTACCGCAGGATACAAGATACAACCTGTGCTTGCGCTCGACTCGAGCCTCGCCGATTTTATCAACTACTACTACAAGGGAAAACCGCTTCCCCAGCAGACGACCGATATCCCCGTAACCCAGCGGGACGAGGAGCTTTCAGCGGATCTCCAGCAAACGTCCCGGGAAGAGACAGTCCTGGAAGCCGATCCCGTGCAGAGGCAGGACCCGAAAGAGGACAAACTCCTGCCGTTCATCAAGGCCCTGATAGCACTCCTTATCAAAAAGGGCGTGTTCACCGCGGAAGAATTTAAAGAATCGTTGTCCAACGAGTATAAAAACAAGACGTAACACCCGTTCCCTGTCCGCAGAACGTCAATCCCAGGACACCAGAGCGGTTAACCCGAAAAATGCAAATAAGGAAGTTTCCTTATTCGCTCAATCCCGCGATCCCCCTGGTATCTCTGCATTTTCATAGAGAACCGATTTTTTAGTCCTCTGTAAGTTTATATGCTGTTACCCGGTATGGTATCCTCAACGGATTTTCGAAGAATACTTTTTTTGACGCGGGCTTATCGCTCATTGCATAAACTTCCTTATCGCTCAAACGCATTTTTCGGGTGAACCCTCTCCTGTCATTCCCGCGAACGCGGGAATCCAGTTCACAGGTCCTCTGTCCGCTTCTGACGCAGATCCCGTCTGATAGCTCTGCAATTTCATGCTATTGTCGGGGCATATTGCACTATGCCCCGACCGTCGCACATCCGGGTTACGGCGGTTTACAGGCACTTGGAATAGCCGCAGCTCGGGCACGTATAGCAGCCCTCGGACGGCATCATGACACTCCCGCACTCAGGGCACGACGGGTAGAGCATATCACCCTCGAGAACGTACGGCGTTTCCTTGATATTGTGCTTCGGGTTGACGTTGGTTATGTGCGAGGCATCGATGGAAAATGTCAGCTTTGCATCCTCATGCCCGCCCTGGTGCTCCTCGAGGTGGCGCTCGATTGCCTTTGCAATTGCGTCCGCACACGAGAGGATAACACCGCCGCCCCGCTCCCGCGCCGGCGCAGGACACCGTACACCCTTGAGCTGCTTGACAATGGTTTCCCGGTCGATGCCGGACCGCAGGGAAAGGGATATGAGCCGGGATATGGCCTCTGTCTGCGACGAACTGCACCCGCCTGCCTTGCCCATGGCTGCAAAGACCTCAAACAGACCTTCTTCGTCCTCATTGATCGTGACATACAGGTTGCCGCACCCTGTCGTCATCCTCCGGGTCGTCCCGGCGATGACCTCGGGCCGGGGCTTGGGAGATGAAAGCTCCTTGTGCACAGCGATCTCTTCTTTCGGCTTTTGCTCGGCACCCATGACCGTGAGGACCTGGCTTTCCCTGCTGCCGTCCCGGTACACGGTCACGCCTTTGCACCCGAGTTTATACGCGAGCCAGTAAACCTCTTCGACATCGTGCTCGGTGGCCGTGTTGTGGAAGTTCACGGTCTTGCTCACCGCGTTGTCCACGAAGCGCTGGAACGCCGCCTGCATCTTGACGTGCCACAGGGGGGTAATATCGTGGGCAACGCCGAAGACCTTCTGCCAGTGGACCGGCACGTCGTCCATGCCGCGCGCACTCCCCTTTTCTGCTATCTTTCTGACGAGGGTGTCCGAATAAAAATGCTCTTTCTTGGCACGGTCAAAAAACAGGGGGTGGATCTCCGGGAGTTTTGTATTTTCAAGAACGTTCCTCGTGTACGCGAGCGCGAACACGGGCTCGATACCGCTCGACACACCAGCGATGATACTGAGCGTTCCAGTCGGTGCAATCGTGGTGATCGTCGCATTGCGCAGCGGCCGTGCACCCGGAACATCGTAGATACTGCCCTTGAAATTCGGGAATTCACCGCGCACCGCGGCGAGGTCGTACGACGCTTCCCTGCCCTGCTCCTGGATCGTTTTCATGACCCTGCCGGCAATATCGATCGCTTCCTCCGAATCATACGGGACCTCCAGGGAGATCAGCATGTCCGCAAAGCCCATGACCCCCAGCCCTATCTTGCGGTTGGACTTGGTCATCTGCTCGATCATGGGAAGCGGAAACCGGTTGGCATCGATCACGTTATCGAGGAAGTGGACAGCGTCCCTCGTCACCCTGCCGAGACGCTCATAATCGACCTGCCTGTCCTTCACCATGAGGGATAGGTTGATGGAGCCCAGGTTGCACGATTCATACGGCAGCAGCGGCTGTTCTCCGCACGGGTTCGTACTTTCAATCTCCCCGGCTGCGGGGGTGGGGTTGGCCTTATTGATACGGTCAAGGAATATGATGCCCGGCTCGCCCGTCAGCCACGCGTGATGGATGATGGTGTCGAACACCTCCCGTGCGTTTAACGTCCCTGCGGCCTGTCTGCTCCGCGGGTTCAGGAGATCGTAATCCCTGTTGTTCTCTACGGCTTCCATGAAGTCCTCGGTGAGCCCGACGGATATGTTAAAGTTGTTCAGTTTGTCGGTCTTTTCTTTCGAATGGATGAATTCGATGATGTCCGGATGATCGACCCTGAGGATACCCATGTTTGCGCCCCGCCGTGTTCCGCCCTGTTTTATGGTCTCGGTGGCTGCATCGAAGACGGTCATAAACGAAATCGGACCGCTGGATATGCCCTTGGTGGAAAGCACGACGTCGTTCTTCGGACGTATTCTCGAAAACGAAAAACCCGTGCCCCCGCCGCTCTTGTGGATCAGCGCCGTGTTTTTTATGGTCTCGAAGATGCTCTCCATGGAATCGTCGACCGGCAGGACAAAACACGCGGACAACTGTCCGAGCTCTCTGCCTGCATTCATCAGGGTGGGCGAGTTCGGCAAAAACTCCAGTGTTGCCATCATCTCGTAAAACTTATACGTCAGGTGCTCGATATCTGCCGCAGGATCGTATTGAGCGTCGATCTTTGCGATGGTATAGGCTACCCGCAGGAACATTTCTTCGGGTGTTTCAACGGGTATACCCGATTCGTTTCTCTTCAAGTATCTTTTTTCAAGGACCTTCTTTGAATTTTCCGTCAGTTCCAATAAAAACGGCGGCACCAGGTGCCGTATATTGATATCCGTGTTCTTCCCCATACACCCTCCTACATATAGTATAATAAATGCTTGAATCGACTATATATAGTTATTTTTATCCCTGTCAACAGGATCGTTTGCGCGCAGAAACGACGTAAAAAAACCGTCAATTTTTATAACATGTTACGAACAAGCGCTTGCAGTTTCCCCTGTTCTATAATAGCCTTGTCGTATGAACAATATATACATTTTTGGAGTCCTGACAAGAAAAAATAAACCCTCATACAGACCGGGAGTCCGCCGGTGAAAAACGCCTTGAAACGGCATCCGTATCTCTTCCTGTTCATCGCTGTCATTACCCTGCTGGAGATCCTGCCCTGCGGCACCTTCGGACTGCTCAACGCAGCAACCTACCAGCCGCTCCATAACTTCCACCTGGTCATCCCGGCAATCAACCGGATCTTTGCGCCGTTTATCGGCATTCCCGTCTACCTGAGCACCGATCATTACATCAAGCAGGAGAGCATCGGGCTGGCGAGTTGGGGACTGGTGTTGGTCGTGCTGTTCGCGGTCATAAAAAAGCGTTCTGCGAAACTGCCCGTCTATATCGTGGGGTACCTGATCGGGTTTTCCCTGTTCGTCGTGTACCTGCTGTTCACCCCGTTTCCGCTGCTCAAGATAGATGCCGGGAAGAATTACTGCCTCGTTGATCCTCATTCCCACACGTTCTACTCCCATGACGGACTTGTCACCCCCCTGCAGAACCTGACCTGGCACGCCCGGCAGGGATTTTCTGCATGGTTCGTCACAGAGCACTACAACATCCAGGGGGGTATCGCGGAACAGGACCTTGCCATGACGACCCCGTATACATCAATGATAGGCGAAGAAGTACGGGTGAAAAACGATCCGCACTACTTCCTCGCACTCGGCATTACCCGGTCTGTCGCGGGCTGGTGTCCGGACTGCCCTTCGACGGTCCGGGAGCTGGCGGCAAAGGTCCATCGCCAGGGAGGGGCGCTGGTACTGGCCCTGTGGTGGCTGCACGGCCCGGTGGCGCTTGAACACTACCGGAACGACGGCGT
>JAJYYW010000066.1 GCA_021800575.1 bacterium | reverse complement strand
GATGTGTTGCGGGTAAGGAAAGAAAACCTCCAGCGTGCACGGCTGGAACGGATTATGCAAAATAACAGGAGGAAATATGTCGCTTAGTCTCTCTTACCAAAAGTCCAGTTTTGAAAAAGCTATACACTGTAATTAAACTTTCGTCTTCCGGTGCCATAATCGCGACCTATTATTCGATTTTACAGCCCACATCCATAGCTATAGATGCATCCGGGAATATTTGGATAACCAACATGCAGAGTAATGATGTTAGCAAGCTTTCACCTTCCAGTGGTGTCCTTGTAACATATAGTGCGGGCTCATATCCTTATGGTATTGCTATTGATGCATCCGGGAATGTGTGGATAACAAATTGGATCGGTAATATAGTAACAAAGCTCTCTTCATCGGGGAGCCTTATCGGAACTTATGGTGTAGGACTTACTCCGACCGGAATTGCCATAGATAGCTCAGGCAATGTGTGGGTGGCGGATTCAGGGAGTAACACGGTAACGGAATTATCTTCAGCCGGTGTAAGCATCGGTACATACGATGCAGGATTATGGCCCAGAAGCGTAGCCATAGATGCATCAGGCAACGTGTGGATATCCAATAGAAGTGTTCATACGATGACGGAGCTGTCTTCTTCCGGAAATCTTATTAATACGTACAATGGTACCAATTCTATACTATCGGTTGCCGCTATTGTGGATATGTCTGGCAATATTTGGGCTGTGAATTATGACAATAACACGGTGACTGAATTTATAGGCATCACCAAAGGCCCACAATATTGGCCATACACCGGTCCCCAATGGCCGTAATGCTGGATAAATGAATCTAACACGCGCGTTATAATATTCCCTGAACATAAACGTCCGTTTTTTAGCATACCCTCGATGAGTAAGGTCCTCAGAGTGAAACCGCCCTGCCCTTTTCGTTACCCCTTTTTTAGCCACCCTTTTTTAACGTTTACGGGATAGTTTTACTTGTGCCGGCCCCCGGGGTGTAAATCTGAAGCTACCGTAATACAAGCATGGCGACTGGGCTTAGTGGAAAATGAAATACGGATGCTGGTATTCAGAGAATGGGAGAGTTTCAGAAGCGTTTCTAATGTCAAATTATTTTGTCCGCTTTCCACTTGCGAAATGAACTGTTGAGAAACCTTCATTTTGCGGGCAAGCTCGGATTGTTTCAGGTTGTGTTCGTCCCTGATTTCGGCTATTTTTTGGGCCATAGCGACCTTAATTCTTTCGAGTTCATACGCTTTTTTAAATTTTGGATCCCTCAACTCTTCGTTAAGATGTTTTTGGACATTTTCTAATCTAACTTTCATAATCTTACCCCTTTGTAATATTATTTTTGCGTTCTTCGATTTGCTCTTTTCTTTTTAGTGACAAATTAATGTCATGTTCCGATACCTTATCTGTTTTTTTCTTTATTGCATGAACAATAACGACATTCTCTTTCAAATAAAAGAAATAAAATAATCTATTTGCTTTTGGCCGAAGCTCATAAATACCGTCCTTTAAAGGAGCAGCCAAGGGGCGCCGGAGATTGTGCCCTTGCTTTCTTAACTCTTCAATATAAGCAAACACCTTCGTTCGCTCATTAAGGGGCAAATCACGTATAAATTCCTTAACAGGAGAACGACCGCCGTCATCTACAAAATACCAGATATTCATTATATTCTTACTCTAATATACAAGCAATATCTTGTATGTCAAGTGATTATAATCGGTTAATGTAAGACGTTATTGACCAACCTTCTGCCAGTTATTAATGCTCTGCCGGTTGATTCTAAGTTTCCGGGCAACTTTGCGTTTACTCATACCACCCTTAACCAGCTTCAAGGCTTCGGCGCGCTTCTTTGATGTAACAGGCGGCCGGCCAAGCTTTTTCCCGGAGCGCTTTACCCGGGCCAGGCCTGCCTTGGTCCGTTCGCTTATCCTTTCACGTTCCGCTTTTGCGAGTGTTGACACCACGGCCAACAAGATGTTCCGGGCGAGTTCATTGGTCGTGTCCAAGTAAGGTTCTGAATAGCTAATCACACCGATCCCCATGCGCTCGAGCATCTCGATGAGCTGCACGGTCCGGCTCATGCCTTCCCTGGACAGGCGGTCCAAGGCCCACACAATAATCACGTCGAAGGCGTGCCGGTGTGCGTCTTTGAGCATTTTGTTGAGTGCCGGCCGGACGCTATTCTTCCCGGCTGCCGTATCGCGGTACACCTGGACGACTTTAAGCCCCCTACCCTTCGCAAACTTCTTGAGCGGTTCAAGCTGGTTCTCGAGCTCCTGCTTGTCCGTGCTGATTCTGAGGTACAGAGCTGCTTTTAAGGAATGCACTTAAAACCTTGTTGCTTGAAATGCGGATCAAAAGAAAATGCTGTTTCTATATTCAAGTTGCGCATGATTTCAAAGCTTACACAATCTACTAAGCTAAGGTCTCGCTTTGATGCTGTAAAAAGAGCACTCATGGCTGTTTTATGTATCATAGCGTCTATCCATTCAACGTTCAGCAGTGGTAACAGAACTTCATAAGTCTCCGCCAGTGCTTTCATTCCAAGACGATGCTGTATTAAAGCAATACTTTCAACAAGTACATAGTTACTCGTAAATAATGTGTTCTCGTTCTTAAGTATTTCACTCCACACCTTCTGAGCGGTATGATGATATTCATCTTTTTTATTAACTAAAGCGTAAAAAGCTGATGTATCAATGTAGATTTTCATTTGTGCCCCAGATAGGCTTCAACGAGATAGTCGTCATGCTTTTTAGATACATCTCTTTTCCCCTCACTATCGTTGTACTTCTCCGATAGCTCAAGCACTTTTTTGATGCGTTCCTCTGTGTTTATCACTATGTTTGACTTGATATAGTTATCTACAGCCTGCCGAATTATTTCGGCAATAGATAATGTTTGTGTCATGGCCATCTTTTTTAAAAGATCGCTCTGTTTTTCTGTTAACTGAATTTGTGTACGTACCATACTACCTCCATGATTACACTATATAGTAATCATGCTGTGTCTTAATGTCAACAGTCAAGACGACTGTTCTCGATCTCCTGCTTATCCGTGCTGACTCTAAGATACAGGGCAGCTTTCATATAGCTGGGCA
Organism: bacterium; assembly: GCA_021800575.1. Classification (GTDB taxonomy): domain Bacteria; phylum JAMCPX01; class JAMCPX01; order JAMCPX01; family JAMCPX01; genus JAJYLM01. The sequence continues at coordinate 4,252 of JAJYYW010000066.1, read as the reverse complement.
CACAAAAGAGGGGCGAGTGAATCCCGCCCCTCTTCTCTTAACGCTTATATTCACAACTCTTCCTCAGTGTATCGCATAAAGGTTATAATCCGCTGAACCAAAATAAATTGTGCCGTCTGCACCGATTGCCGGGGAGCTCAATATCACGCTTCCCGTCGTATAGCTCCATTTGAGACCTCCGTTGGGATTGATCGCATAGAGCTTATCTGCCCCAAAATAGATGGTCCCGTCTGCACCAATCACCGGGGATGAAGCACCCAAGGATAATGATATCGGATAGCTCCATTCGAAAGCGCCGGTTGTCGGTGTTGCACTGAGAGCAGCACTCAATCTGGTTGATTGCATACCCTCCCCGAACTCCGGCCATGGCGAGCTGCTCACTACGCTCATCAAACTCGTCCCTGTGGCCACGCTGCTGCCATTGCCGTCACTCACTGCAACATTCACCGTGTAAGAGCCGGGGATGCCCGGTGAAGACCAGAATGCATTGTTGCCCGTCGCCGTCGTAAGGGGGATACCGTCGACATTCCAGTTAAAGATAAGGCTGTCATTGATTGGGGTATACCCGTTACAGGTAAAGGTTGTGGAAGTAATGACAGGGTTTGGAGAGACGGTGATTGCCGGAAAGAAGTCGAGATACGTGCTGACCCGGATCGACAGGCTTGCCGTGTCACCATAGCCGTCATCCACGGTAACCGTGACCGTTCCGGAAACTCCGTATTGGGCTGGTGCTGTAATCGTGATCGCGCTTGTGCCCTGTCCTGCCGAGATCGTCCATCCATTGGATGTCTGCCATGCATAGGACAGTGTATCGCCGTCAGGGTCTGCTGCTGTTACGGACAGCGCTATCAGACCGCCCTGTGTTACCGGGTTGGGCGAGGCACTGAAGCCGGTTATCACCGGAGCACTGTTGCCGATAGTGCTGACGGGTATCGGAAGGCTCACCGTGCCGCCGTAGCCGTCAGAGACGGTCACCGTGACCGTGCCGGAAACGCCGTATTGGTCAGGCGCCGTTACTGCAACCCCGCTCGTTCCCTGCCCGGTTGCAATGGTCCAGCCGCCCGATGCATGCCACGAATATGAAAGCGTATTATTGTATGGATCCGTTGCGGATACCGACAGTGCAGTTGTAGCGCCTTTGGTAACAGGGTTGGGTGATACGTTGAAGCCGTTGATAATGGGCGGATTGTCGACGATGGTGCTGACTACTATTGAAGCCGTCACGGCCATTCCATAATTATCGTTTACCGTTACCGTAACATACCCCCCTGTGTCATAGGCATTCGGAGCAGTAACGGTCGCGGTAACCCCGCTGCCTGTAACCAACCATCCCGCCGATGCATCCCACGCATACGCGAGTGTATTACCGAGGGGATCGGTTGCATTGACTACTATCACTATACTCCCGCTCCGCGATGCAGGGTTCGGTGTTGCACTGATACTGTTAATGACCGGAGAACTGTCCCCGATGGTGCTGACCGGAAAGGTATTCAGCGTATATCTGCCGTTTGTATCCGATACCTGTACGGTTACCGTGCCGGACGCAGCATAAGTAGACGGTGCCTGGATGGTCGCCGTTGGCGTGCTGCCCCTGTTTATGACAGACCAGCCGTTGTACGCTGTCCAGGTATAGGTCAGCCCAAGCCCCTGCTCACTGGCCGCGATAACGCTCGCCGTTATTTTACACCCAGTGCTGCGGGCAGTCCCTGAAACGACAGACTCTGAATCACAGGGGACGAACCCTGAACGACAGTTGTACTCTTGCTTCCTGAACATCCGGCCATGAGAAGCGTGACGAGCAAAAACACCGTCAATAAATTGAAATATATTTTCATAGTTTCCTCCTTGTATGTACAGGGTAGGCTATAACGCTCTTGGCGGAATGTTTGGCAATGGATTGGAATTGCTATGTATTGAGGATAGTCCATCCATGATAGTAGATATTCCCGGAATCCTCAAGACCGGTTAATGCTTTCACCGGTTGCTATATCGCGATACACCTAGACGACTTTAAGCCCCCTGCCCTTCGCAAACTTCTTGAGCGGCTCAAGCTGGTTCTCGAGCTCCTGCTTATCGGTACTGGCCCTCAGATAGAGGGCTGCACCCATACGATTGATTTTCATGTATGTAGGGGAGAAAATCACCGCCGCCATTGCATGGTTTTTGAGTACGTATATATGTACGTCAAGAGTGCTTCAGGCGGATGCTTACGCAGGTTTGATCATGGACTCGAACAGTTTGACAAAATCATCCGTGACCTTGTCCCACAGGTAGGACGCTCTGATGCGGTCCTGCGCCTTTTTTTTCAGCGCGGCGTGCAGCTCAGGGCTGCCCAGCAACTGGCTCAGCTTTTCATGCAAAGAATCTGCCCCCTTACTCCCGTCGTAGGCAATACCCGCATCTCCGATGACCTCGAGGCTCGACGGTATGTTGTTGATGATCACCGCATTGCCTGCCGCGAGCGCCTCGATCAGCACGGGATGCGTGCCGCCAACCTCGGACGCAATGACAAAGATAGAGGCGTTGCGCATAAGACGGCGGTAATCATCCCCGAACACATACCCTGTAAACACAATCCGGGAATCCCCTGCCGCACGCTGCTTCAGCTCTGCCTTGTATACGTCTGCATACGGTGCATCGCCGACGATCACGAGCTTCTTGTCCGTCGCGATCCTCCGGTACGCGTCGATGAGCTGGTGCGCGTTGTTTTCCGGCACAAGCCGTCCGACGAACAAGATATAGCCGTCCGGTACGAGGCCGTATCCCGCCAGCGTGACCTTATCGTCCGGTGTGCGCTGGTCCAGCTCCGTGCCGTACGGGATAAACACACTGTCCTTGTTGTAGTGCTCTTTGTAATACCGCTGGACTGCCAGAGAATCTGCATTGATGACGTTCGGAAACACGGTCGCGATCCGCTCGCTCACCCGCAAAAACCACCGGGCGAAAGCGCCCCATTTCTTCCGTTCCCAGTCTGCACCGTCCACGTTCAGGACCACCTTGGTCCCAGCCAGCCTGAGAATGCCAGACGGAAGGCTGTTACCCACGCCGCAGATATAAACAATATCGTACCGTTTGAACATGCCGTGCAGGGCAGAAAGAACAGTGTGCGTTATGGTGTCGAGGTGCTTGGTCGGTATAGTGGGCAGGCGTACGAGTTTGACGCCTTTGTATACAGGTTCACGGTACGGTACATGTGTCGAGCGGTTGTATACCGTGACCTCGTGTCCCCGTGCCGCAAGCCGTGGCGCTATGCCGTCGACGAATGTCTCAAACCCGCTGTAGCTCGCGGGTATGCCCCGTATGCCCATGAATGCTATCTTCATGAGTTCACTTAATCACAGGCACGGTATCTTTTTCAAGGCCTTGCACAGTCCCCCGGGTTTATGCCTGCTCAAAGGTCAGGTGCGCCTGTCCGCCGGCGGCTGCCTCTTCCTTTTTACCGCCGCCTATACCGATTTTCACGGTCTTGCCAGGCACAATCTCGCCAGCAACAAGGGCCCTCGCGAGGGGGGTTTCTATCTCCCTGCTGATCGCGCGCTTGAGCGGCCGGGCACCATACACCGGGTCATAGCCCGACGCTGCGAGGTGCTTGCGGGCGGCATCGCTGAGCTGGAGAGCGATGTTTCTGTCCTTGAGTCTGCGGACAAGACGCTGTACCTGGATGTCGACGATCTTCGCCAGCTCATCCTGGGTCAGAGCGTGAAACACAACCACCTCGTCTACCCGGTTGAGGAATTCCGGTCTGAACTGGTTTTTCAGTTCATCGAGGACCCGCTGTTTCATACGGTCATAGGACTGTTCGCGCTCGTTGAGGTACTCGAGGATGTATGTACTGCCAATGTTCGAGGTCATGATGATGATCGTGTTTTTGAAATCCACGGTCCTGCCCTGCCCGTCCGTCAGCCGGCCGTCGTCGAGAATCTGGAGCAGGGTATTGAACACATCGCCGTGCGCCTTCTCTATCTCGTCAAACAGGATTACGCTGAACGGTTTGCGCCGCACCGCCTCGGTAAGCTGGCCGCCCTCCTCGTACCCCACGTAGCCCGGGGGCGCGCCGATGAGGCGGGCGACCGTGTGCTTTTCCATGTACTCGGACATGTCGAGACGTATGATGTTGTTCTCGTTGTCGAACAGCGCCTCTGCAATCGCCCGGGCCAGTTCTGTCTTGCCGACCCCGGTCGGACCGAGGAATATAAAACTGCCGATCGGCCGGTTGGGGTCCTTGATGCCAGAGCGTGCACGGATGATCGCA
>JAJYYW010000065.1 GCA_021800575.1 bacterium | reverse complement strand
TTTATCCCGAGGCTGTTCGGCGGACAGGGGGTGAACATGCTCGCAAGCGCCTTTGTGGTCGAGGAGCTGTCCTCGGTTGACGTCGGCATCGCCAACGTGGCCTTTGTCCACTATCTGGGAGTGGCGGGTATCCTTGCTTCATGGAACGTGTCCCTTGCCAATAAGATATTCCGGGAAGTGGCCGAGGGCGAGAAGACCGGCAACCCCTGCATTATCTCCCTGGCCATCACCGAGCCCAACGCAGGCACGGACGTTGAAGAAAACGCACTGATCGACCGCGCACGGCTGAACTGCTCTGCGAAGAAGGTCGAGGGCGGGTATATCGTGAACGGCAGCAAGATCTTCATTTCCATGGGGCACCTGTCCACGTGGTGCTGTTTGATCGCATACACGGACCTGAAGAAGCCCTCGGAGAACACCATAACGTTTGCGGTCAGGACCGGCACCAAGGGGTTCAGTTTCGGCAAGCACGAGGACAAGATGGGTCAGCGTGCGTGTCCGGCGAGCGAGTTGATCTTCGAAGATTGCTTCATACCCGATGAATACGTTCTGAGAGATTCCCGGACGATCCAGGGCTCCGGGGGCCGCTCCCGTGCGGACCTGATCGAGCAGTACATTCATTTTGTGGTCGAAATCACGAGACCGGCAGTCGGCGCGTTCGGTACGGGTGTTGCGAGAGGTGCCTATGAAACCGCCCTGAAGTTTGCCGGCGAGACCGAGGTCGAGGGCAAGCTGCTCATCAATCACGAATGGGCCCAGGCAATGCTTGCCGAGATGTACAAGAACGTGGTCATCGGCAGGCTCAGCTATACGGAGGCGAACTACGCCAACGGACTACCCGGCGGGATCTACAACATTCTCCAGCGAAAACCCGTTTATTACTACCAGAAGTACGCACCGAAATTTATTTTCGATCATCTGATAAGCCCGCTCCTGAATCTGAAGATCATGCCGGACATCTTCCGGAAGTTGTTTGTGGACAGCCAGTCCGTGGAAGTGCAGCACCGCTGTTCCGGGTGGGCGTCACTGGCAAAGATCGTGGGGACGGACATGGGCGTGAAGAACAGTCAGATGGCCCTCGAGTTGATGGGGCAGGCAGGGCTGAGGCACGAGCGCGGCGCCGAGAAGTTCCTTCGGGATTCCAAACTCCTGCAGATCTACGAGGGCTCCAACCAGTTGAACCGTGTCAATCTTTTCAGTACCCTGATCGGAAGTTCTATCCCCGGCGTCCGGGTTTTTGAAGAGTAGAGGAGGTACCTATGCTGACCACGATAAAAACCGAACTTAAATCTTTCCAAGACCTGGCGCATAATTTTGCAGCCAGGGAGCTGACCGCCGACAGGAAAGCCAACGACCGCTATCCTTTCGGCCCGTTCTTCGATTCTGTGGTGGCAAAGGCGCACGAACTCGGCCTGCTGGGAATAACCATGCCGGAGGAGTGCGGTGGCAGCGGTCAGGACATCGGTGCCCTGTGCGTGATCCTCGACGAGATCAGCGCCGTGGACGCGGGACTGGCCGCGATTATCTTTACCAATGCACTTGCGCAGGAAATCATGCTTGCAGCCGGCGGGAATAATGTCGTGCAGAGCATCATCGGTCAGGCTGCAAACGCCGGCTCTGCACTGATCGCGTACCCTGCTTTCTGCAACCCCGATGAGACGGTGCCCCGGCTCGAAGCAGTCAGGGACAACGGCACGTACCGGCTGAGCGGTGTTGCCGAGTACGTTGTTCTCGGCGGTCTGGCCGGCCACATCCTGCTCCCTGCGCGTGTCAAAGGGCAGGAAGGGTATACGTACTTTCTTGTCAGGAGGGAAACTCCCGGGATAAACACGGGAGAGCCCATATTCAGCCTTGGGCTCCATGCCTGCCCTGCCGTGGATGTCCGGCTGGAAGCAGCGGAAGGCAGGCCTTTCGGAACTGAGGGGGAAGGAACCAGGCACTTCAACCGCGCGTCCGACCGGATGCACGCGGCAGTAGCCGCCATGCAGTGCGGTATCATGAAGGGAGCTTTTCAGGAGGCATTGTCCTACAGTCAGGAACGCTTCCAGGGCGGCCGGGAGATCATCAATTGGTCGTCGCTCCGTATGCTGCTCGCGGACATGGCCGTGCAGGTCAAGGTGGCGGACCTGGCGGTTTCCGGAGCCGCGCTGGCCGCGGAACAGCAGGATCTCCAGTGGGAGCTCAGTACACGTGCCGCTGCCCTGCATCTGTCGGAGCTGGCGTGCAAGCTGACCACGGACGGCATACAGGTCCTGGGGGGCAACGGTTACATGAAAGACTACGGACAGGAAAAGCGCTACCGAGACGCCAAACAGGTACAGGCACTGCTGGGGTTATCGCCGATGCGCAAGCTCGGGATGGTGCGCGCCATGGTGAAAGGGTAGATTCTTCCGTTTTATGTTCTATGAAGCATGGAAAGATAACTATTGCACATCCTGTGGGGAAATCTCCCTTTGTCCCCCTTTTCCAGAGGGGGAGACGTCTCATCATCCCCTCTTTGAAAAAGAGGGAGGGGTACCCAAGTTCCCCGTGGGGCGGGAGATATTTTGGTTGCGGCTGAAAGCCGATCGAGAGGGGAATACCCAAGGAGAATATATATGATAAACCAGAACGATATGCGGATCGCCGATGCAGGAAAGATGCGTCTACCGGAGCCGGGCGAAGCATTCAATGCCGTCGAAAACGCCATCTACAGCCGAAGAAGTGTCCGGTTCTACGAGCGGAACAAGCAGGTGCCGGAGTACATCGTCCGGCGTATCATCGAGGCAGGCAGGTTTGCGCCGTCCGCGGGCAATTCCCAGCCGTGGAAGTTCATCGTCGTGCAGGACCAGACCATGATCAAGGAGATGGAAAACGATGTCATCAATAAATTGAAACTCGTCATGAAGTTCGCATGGTATCTCGATACATGGGCAAAGCACAAGGAATGGGTCGCAAAACTCATGATGCGCTTTCTCCCGCAGATGTTTCACCCGGTCCCGTTCGGTGCCATGCGGCTGATTGCTGACGGCAAGCTCGGATTGTGGCACGACGCGCCGACCGTGATCATCATACTCGCGGACAAACGGTCCCCGGGTGACCCGGACCTTGACGTCGGTATTGCAGGGCAAAACATGGTGCTGACCGCGCACAGCTACGGCCTCGGGACATGCTGGGTCAGCTTCATGACGCCGCTCGCCATGTACCGGAAATGGAAACACCGGCTCGGGATCCGTTACCCGTACAAGCTGATGACGTCCATTGCAATCGGGTACCCGCGCGGCACGCCCAGCGGAGAGTTTTCGCGGGAAACAAAAGCCATCGACTGGTTCGGCCAGGATGGCACATTCAAAGTACTGTACTGAGAGGTGGACTATGCCGGAACGCATATCATTGAAAAAAAGGACACGGATCGAAAGCTTTTCCCATCTCGGACGGGATGTCACATTCGGTGCCGTGCGCATAGAGAGCGAGACCTGCGACGGGTGTGGTTTCTGCCTGAAGCCGTGTCCGGCGCATGCTCTCGAGGTCATCGGTAAAAAAGCCCGGATGGTGGAAGACATGCCGTTCTGCATTGCGTGCGGCGACTGCGTCGCCATATGTCCGCAAAACGCCATCATGATCACGAGCTACCTGCAGTTCAATTTTCATTTCAAATACCTCGACCGCGGTGAACCACGGCCGCCGAGAAAATTTTAAGGAGAGGATACATGAGAGACGTCTACGTTATCGGTTCGCACACCATCAAGTTCGGCAGGTACCTTGAGAACAGCATCAAGGAACTCGCAGCCTGGACTATCGGGGGAGTGCTCAAAGATGCGGGCATCGAAAAGACAGACATCCAGTCCGCGTGGTTTTCCAATTCAGGATGGGGGATGCGCAACTTCCAGCACTGCATCCGCGGGCAGGTCGCCCTGAGGCCCCTGGGCATAGAGAGTATACCCATAACCAATGTCGAAAACGCATGCGCCGGCGGATCCACGGCCTTTCACAACGCATGGAAGGACGTTGCCTCCGGGATGACCGATGTGTCCCTGGCGATCGGTGTGGAGAAGGTGTACGCGATGAACAAGTACCTGATGTTTGCCGGGTTCATGAGCGGCCTCGATGTGGGCGGTATCTTCGATCAGATCGAGTACATTAAGAAGACTGCACCGGAGATGCTGGAGGTACCGAAGGATACGCCGGCTGCCGCCAGGAAGCCGAGGGCAAACAAGAAAAAGGCCGGCATGCGCGGAATGCTCAAGAATTACTGGGACATGTTTGCGACGTACATCATTCTCGGCGAGAGCATGGGCTATGGCAATGTGAAGAAACTGCTGTCGGGCCTGAACGGCACGGGCAAGGGAGCCGGGGCCGACCACTCTCCGTTCATGGACGTCTACGCGTTCGCTGCGCGGGCACACATGAAGAAGTATGGGAGCACGGCGCGCCAGCTTGCTATCATAGCTTCGAAGAACCACTGGCACTCGACCATGAATCCCAATGCGCAGTACACCTTCGACGTTTCTGTGGACGATGTTCTGAACGACCGCATGGTCTCCTATCCCCTGACCAGGGCGATGTGCGCGCCGATCGGTGACGGTGCCGCGTCGGCCATCCTCGCAACCGGGGATGTCGTGAAGCGGCTCGGGGTGCTTTCACGGGCAGTGAAGGTCAGGGCATCGGTGCTTGCATCCGGACGGACGCGGTCCCAGGACGAGCCGGACATCGGGGAGCGGGCTGGCAGGATAGCGTACGAGAAATCGGGGCTCGGTCCGAAGGATATAGACCTTGCCGAGGTGCACGATGCGACCGCGTACGGCGAGCTCCACCAGACCGAGGCGCTCGGATTCTTTCCCGAGGGAGAGGGCGGCGTGTATGCAGAACGGGGAGAGACCCGGGTTGGCGGGAAAAAACCCATCAACACCTCCGGCGGACTGCTTTCACGCGGGCATCCCATCGGCGCGTCAGGCCTTGCACAGATCAACGAACTGGTGACGCAGCTCCGGGGCGAGGCAGGCAAACGGCAGGTGCAGGGTGCGCGCATTGCACTGGCAGAAAACGGCGGCGGGGCACTGGGCAACGAAGAGGCCGCGTTGTGCATTCACATCCTGGAAAAATAGACCGGCAGGGAATCCTCGATGAAGACTATTACCTTCTTGAATAAATTATTCACCGGAGCTCTTCTGCTGGGGTGGGAAGAATTCAGGCGCGGCACACTCGGCGATACCCTTCGCCTGACGAAGGCACGGGGCAAGCTGACCATTGCGCATGATGTCTCGCATGCCGGACTTTTGGAAGAGCGGGCTGCACAGGACAGCAACAGGCCGTTTCTGAACTTCTACGGCGCGACGTACACCTACGCGGATATGGACGCCAACGCAAACAGGGTCGCCAACTACCTGAAGGGACTCGGTGCAGGCCCGGGACAGGCGATCGCGATCGTCATGAAGAATTCCCCGCGCTGGCTCGATGTGTTTTTCGGTGCACAGAAGCTCGGCATGTGCGCCGTCCCGGTGAACATAGCCCTGCGCGCGAACCAGCTTGCACACATATTCAATCACTCGGGCGCCCGCTTTGCGTGCATCGACCAGGAACTCCTTCAGTACTACGACAAGATACACGGCGACCTCCCTGCACCTCCGGTTGTTATCACCAATGCCAACGGAGATAACCTGGTTCCCGGCTCCCCGCCCGCCCGGCACGTGCTGGATGAGGCATATGCTCCCGGGGTCAGTACCGCGAAGCCCGGGCTGAGTCCGCGGGAAGGTGACCTGTGCATGCTGCTCTACACGTCCGGCACTACGGGCCTTCCCAAGGGCGTCCCGACCTTTTACGGCCGCACGAATATACGGATGATGAAACTGCTCAACCGTGCGCTCCTGACGAAGGACGATGTGTATTTCACCTGCCTGCCCCTGTTCCATGCGAACGCGATCCTGCTCACCGTTACTGCGGCCATGAACGTCGGTGCACAGGTCGCGCTCAGGGAGAGGTTCAGCGCGAGCAAGTTCTGGAACGAGGTACGGGAGACCCGGGCGACGGTGTTCAACACGATCGGCGGCATTATCCCGATCCTGATGAAGCAGCCACAACGACCCGATGATCGCAGTCACTCGGTAAAACATGTTGTGTCCGCCGCGTGTCCCACGGACATGTGGGAGCCATTCGAGAAAAGGTTCGGCGTGCAGATCATCGAAGGATACGGTGCGGTGGACGGCGGCGGCAGCATCGTTATGAACTACGGTCAGGCGCCAGCAGGCAGTATGGGCAAACCGCTGGGCGGGAAGTACCGCATCGTCGATGACGAAAACAAGGATGTACCGCAAGGACAGCCCGGAGAGCTTATCTTTTCCACCGGCAATAAAACCAATAAAACGGTGGAGTACTACAAGGACGAGAAGGCGACCTCATCGAAGCTCAGGGACGGCTGGCTGTACACCGGTGACATGGTCTACGCGGACAAAAAAGGGTACCTGTATTTTGTCGGCAGAAAAACGGAGTCCCTCAGGCGCAGGGGTGAGAACATCTCTGCGTACGAAGTCGAGCACGCGATTCTCCAATATCCGGACATCATCGAGTGTGCGGTTTATGCGGTCCCCTCGGAGCTCGGAGAGGATGAAGTCATGGCAGCCGTTGTTTTCGTGGAAGGGGCCGATGCCAATATCAGCGCACTGCACGAATTCCTCAGGGAACATCTCGCGAGGTTTGCCATACCACGCTATTTCCGTGTGATGGCGGAACTCCCGAAAACCGAGACCCAGCGCGTCATCAAGGGTGCACTGTCCAAAGAAGGAATAACCCCCGACACCATCGATATGCAGGTCCGGCGCGGCATGCCATCATAACAGAACATACACCTTTCAAAGCGCTGAGAAATAAGTGCGTTGACAGGGAAAATCGATGACATGGAGTGACGCCGGCCTATCGATCACGGCTGAACTTTCCTCATGCGCAAACGTTTTCCCGGTCATTGATATTCCTGATGGTATATGTATACTGCCTTTTAAGGAGGACTGAAATGGATACAAAACAGGTTTCATTTAAAAGTAGTTCGGTTCCCGGCAGGCGGTTATTCGCCGCACTCTTTGGTGCCATGTTTATGCTGGTGATTGCTGGATGCATGCCCGCGCTTCATGTTTTTTATTACAAGGTACCGGACAATCCCCTGGCTGGTGCAGAGATCAGGGATTGCCAGCGTACGTCCCTGATGAGCGATGTTGATCAGTGGGCTGTGATGGGAAGCTGTTTGAACACCATGCCCGATGTTTCATGGTATTATGGTACGCTCAAAGCAGAAAACTGTTCAGCTGCCCGCACCTTTGGGGATGCTGTCGGCTGGGTTCTGTACGACTGTTATGAGCCGAGCAACAGCATGGAGAGGATGAAAGGGGCAGAACATGACGG
>JAJYYW010000064.1 GCA_021800575.1 bacterium | reverse complement strand
CCAGCATGCTCGATGTCATACAGTACAATTCAATGACGGGGTGGCTCGAGTACCTCAAGGGCAGGCACGGGCTTGCCCGCGGGAAAATAGAGCAATCGCTTGCCATGGTCCTGGAGATGGGCTCTCCCTTTCCCGAGGCGGTCCACCGCATTGGGCTGGCCGAGTTGTACGACACGGCAGGTGATATCACGGGAGCCCGTCAGCAGCTGGACCGGGCGTTGGTGATCGGCACAACGATTAAAAGTTACATGATTCAATACATGGCGTACCTTCTCAAGGCCTCCTGGCTCCTGAATAACGGTCCCCTGCGCAACGAGCAGGAGGGGGTCAGGCTTCTGCGCAAGACCATGAAGCTCGGGAGAAAATTCGGTATCATCAATACCTTTCTGGAATCACGGCAGGTCAGGACGCGTATGTGTCTGAAGGCTCTCGAACTCGGTATCGAAGTGGAGTATGTCCAAAACCTGATACGACGGCTGGAGTTAGTACCTGAAACATCACCGATACATTACGAGAACTGGCCATGGACCTATAGGTTCCACACGCTCGGTAATTTCAGGATCTATCATGACGGGCGGCGTGTTGAATTATCAAGGAAGGCACAACACAAACCGATCGAGCTCCTCCAGTATCTGATCGTCAATTATGAACATCCTGTCGATCCCGATGCCCTGTGCAATGCGCTGTGGCCCGATGCCGGCAGCAGCCAGGCGCTCCGTATCCTTCCTATAACGATCCACAGGCTGAGGAAACTTTTGGGGTCGAATGATGCCGTCGTCTCCCGGCACGGCAGGCTGTTGTTGAATCCGCAGCAATGCTGGGTAGACGTCGTCTCATTTCATTACCTGCTGGGCAGGTTCGAGGCGCTGGTAACCGATCAAAACGGGTCCGCGCCCGAAAAGCAGAAGGACATTCGCACCATGGAACGAAAAATCCTGAACACGTACAAGGGCGAATTTTTCACTCAGGAGTCCGTTCCTTCCTGGGCGATGGGATTTCGTGAAAAAATGCATACCAGGTTCATACATTTCATTCAAATCCTGGCGGACCACTACTCGGGCATCGGCTTCCATGACCAGTCGATCCGTGTGTATAAGAACGGGCTGGAGATCGATCCGTATGAGGAACTGTTCTATCAGAACCTTATGCTCCTGCATATATCGCAGGGGCGCTCTGCAGAAGCCGCAGTGCTGTATAAACGCTGTGAGTCTCTGCTGCTTCAGGCCATGAACAGGGAACCGTCCGAAAAAACCAGGAGCATATACCACAGCATCACAAAAACGAGCAGGCAGGTATACTGATCAGTCCAGAATAATTCAGACACCCGGAACCAAATCCCTCCAGCCCCTCGTCCTGTGTGGATACTCCGCCCTTGATAAAACGGGATGCGAAGCCAGATTCCCTCACCCGATGGCCATACACGTGTGAACTCCTTTATTGGTAGTTGTTTGACTGTTATCCTCACGGATAAAGATGTGCGGTCGGCCCATCCCGGGGCAGTGCTGCAGCCTCTTGAATACCACGGGCCATACTCTTGTGCCCGGACCGGGTTTACAAAGACGGTGAAAAGGCGTATATTGTTTGAAAGGGTATATCAGAAGCGATGAAAAAACAGACCGTCATGCTCATCCTGTTGATTGCGTTGCTGCTGCCGGTGACGGGAGCACAGGCTGGTTCGATCACCTGTTCTTCCAATAACCTCAATTTTTCACAACCCCTGTCTGTGCTGACCGATCCGGAAACAACCCTGCAGGTTGGATATGACTTTAACATCTACCATGATATTATCTCGATGGATCTGCGGGCGCATACAGCGCAGCAGGCCGGTACCGGTCCAATCGTGGTGAATAATGGCGGAGACATTGCCGCGGACAAAGTGACCATACTTCCTTCATTCGATGCCGGAATCAGGGTCAAGCTCCTCGATGGTTATTCATTTAAACCCTATGTCTATTCTCTTCTCGACTCCATGATTGTCAATTCGACAACGAGTTATGCGAACAGCCTTTCAACGAGCAATAGTGTTGTTTTTGGACTTAAGGCAGGCATGGGAACCGACATTCTGCTCGGTTCGCAATCACCGCGGTGGCTGTTCAATCTCGATACGGGGTATCAGTATGTGCCGGATATGTTGTCCGGTATAAGCAGGCTGAATATGGACGAGTTGTTCCTCAGCCTGGGATTCGGGCTCAGCTTTTGAACACGTATTATCCTATTGCATTGCACCTGCAGGGACAGCGGTGCCTCGTTGTCGGCGGTGGCCGTGTCGCGTACAGGAAAACCCTCAACCTTCTGAAAGCCGGGGCAGAGGTAAAGGTTGTTGCCCCGTCCGCAATAGAACCCCTTATACAACTCGGTACCGGGAAAACGATCGAGCTTGTCAGGAGGCCTTTCAGAACGACAGACCTGCGCGGGGTCTACCTTGTTTTTGCGGCAACAGATGACCGGACGGTCAACCATAAAATTTACGAACATACGCGGTCACGGCACATACTCGTCAATGTTGTCGATGACCCTGATTATTGTGATTTCATCATGCCTGCAGTCCTGAAAAAGGGCAGGGTGACTATTACGGTTTCAACGGACGGCCATGCTCCATACGCCGCGGTTGTCGTGAAGAAAAGAATTGATAAATTATTAAATCCGGAATATATGCTGTACATTCAAACGATAATACGGGTGAGAAGCAGATTGCTAAAAATGAAGAAAAGCGGAGTCGACATACATATTGAGCATGTTCTTGGTAAACTTTCTTCGGAAAAGCTGTTACACTATATAAAGGAGAAAAATCCGGATTTACTGCGCCGGTATATCGATACCGTTATCGCCTCATGCGTATGAGATAACGTACACGGTTAACGGGACGGGTATTCCGACAGTGAACATCCAGAGCGCATCCTTCAGAGTCCGGAGAACACGAACGCCATGATTCTATTGACGATTTTTCTGTATATACTTGCCATGGGTATGAGTATCGGGTATGCGTTCACCAGGGATAAGAGACTGGAGATCGCAGCGCTGGTCAGTATGATACTCGCGGTCATTCTGCAAACCGGCATTCTGCTGTTGTTTTACAGGAAAACGGAGATGTTCCCGGTCTTCGACGTCAAGTATGCCGTTTTTATGTTTGCATGGGCGCTTGCCGTGGGGGCTATCCTCGTCTCCCTGCTGTTCCGGGGAACGACCGCCATCATCGGATTTTCCACGCCGCTGATACTGGTCCTGATCCTGGTATTCATCGTCGTGAAGGGCGGGACCAAGGAATTGAGCCCGATCTTCAATACGGACATCTTCCCCTTCCACGTCGTGTTTTCCATAACCTCGTACGGGCTTTTTGCATTGTCCTTTATTTCTTCGATCATGTACATTTTTCAGGAAACGTGGTTGAAGCACAAACGTATCATATGGATTACGAAATGGCTTCCTTCCCTGTTCATCCTCGATGATCTGGCGTACAAGACGTTGACCATCGGGCTGCCGTTCCTTACCCTCGGTATCATCACCGGCGCTCTGTGGTCCGACAGCATCTACGGGACCTACTGGAACTGGGACCCCAAGGAAACATGGTCGCTCATCATCTGGTTTGCGTATGTTTTTATCCTCCACGGAAGGATAAGCCTTGGCTGGAGGGGCAAAAAGTTCGCATGGGTTTCCGCAGCCTGTTTCCTGCTGGTCCTTTTTGGTTTCATGGGTGTTAACTTTTTGTTCAAGGGGTACCATAATTTTTAAACTATGAAACTTCTGGCCGTAGGCTTAAATCATAAAACCGCACCGGTAGAGTTGAGGGAAAAGCTCAGTTTTACGGACGAACAGGTTCCATCAATCCTGAAGGAGATCCTTGCTGTTGCCGGGCTGACCGAAGCCATTGTCCTGTCCACCTGTAACCGGATAGAATTCTATACCGTTTCCGAAGACCGGGATACCGCGGTTGACGGGATGGTGGCCATTCTGTGCAAGTTTGGGTCTATCGACACCGCGTCCCTTATGCCCTACCTGTATATCCATGAAGACAGGGACGCTGTGACCCATGTGTTCAGGGTCGCCAGCAGCCTTGATTCTATGGTGATAGGAGAGGCACAGATACTCGGACAGACCAAGGACGCGTATAAGACAGCGTCCTACCATTCGGCAACAGGTCCGATCCTGAACAGGCTGATGCACCGGGCGTTCGGTGTCGCGAAAAAGGTGAGGACATTTACGACGATAGGGCTGTACACGGTTTCCGTGAGCTCGGTCGCCGTAGAGCTCGCAAAAAAAATATTCGGCAGGTTAAACGGAAAGAACGTCCTGATGATGGGTGCGGGGGAGATGGCCGAGGATGCGGCAAAGTATCTCAAGGATGCCGGTGCAACGAAGCTTATCGTTTTGAGCAGGACCTATGCTCATGCCGCAGATCTTGCCGGACGGCTGAAGGGGGCTGCGGTGGAGTTTGACGAACTGTACGATCAATTGATGGATGTCGATATTGTCATTTGCTCCACGTCCGCGGATCACTACCTCATCACGAACGACAGAATGGCAAAGATTGTGAAGGCGCGTCAATACAAACCATTATTTTTTATAGACATTTCTGTACCGAGGAACATAGAGCCTTCCATAGCTTCATTTGAAGGCGTATTCCTCTTTGATATCGATGACCTCAAAGGAGTCACCAGCCAGAATATGAAAGAGCGGGAAAAGGCCGCCAGCGAAGCCGGGAGATTCATCGAGGAAGAGGTCAGCAAGTTTCTGAACTGGGTCGGTGAGTTGTCCCTGGTCCCGACGATCGTATCGCTGAAGGAAAAATTCGAGGCTATACGCCAGCAGGAACTGAAGGAAGCACTGGCAAAATGCGATAATCCCACGGAGAAGGACCGGGAGATCCTGGATGCAATGTCGAGGGGAATCATCAACAAGATACTGCATGAGCCTATTACCGAGATCAAGAACGTGCACGCACGGGGTGAAGTGTTGAAGGATATCACGTTGTTAAAAAAAATATTCAAGATATGAAGATACGCATTGGAACACGGGGCAGTAAGCTTGCACTGTGGCAGGCGAACTATATCAAGTCCCTCCTTGAGAAGGCAGACCCTGCCGTCCAGGCAGAATTGGTAATCATCAAGACATCCGGTGATGCCATACAGGACGTGTCGCTGACCGAAATCGGCGGAAAAGGGCTTTTTGTCAAAGAGATCGAAAAGGCACTTCTGGAAAAGGAGATTGATATCGCCGTCCACAGCATGAAAGACATGCCCGCGGAGATCCCCGCGGGGCTTGCACTGGTGGCAGCGCCGCCCGGCGAACAGCCGTGGGATGCGCTCGTTTTTAACCGGCGGACAACCTTTTCGGATCTGCACGATGCCGTTATCGGCACGACGAGCCTCAGAAGGATTGTGCAGATGAAGCGGCTCAATCCTGCAGTGCGGTTTGAGATGCTCAGGGGAAATATCGATACGAGGATCCGCAAGCTTATGGAAGGGCAGTATGATGCGATTGTCATTGCCTATGCGGGCATGAACCGGCTCGGTATCAGTCCGGAATTTACGGAGACCCTACATATCATACCTGCCGCAGGGCAGGGTATCATAGCCATTGAAGCGCACGCAGATGCGGGTGTTCTGGAGCCCTTTATCCGTGCGTTGAATCACGGCCCCACGTTTGTACGGGCTGCTGCGGAACGCGGTTTTGTGACCCGCCTGGGGGCGAATTGCCAGATACCCGCCGGTGCACATGCGGACATTGCAGACAACACCGTGCAGATCAGAGGGTTTATCGCGGATCCGGCAGGCACTGAATTCTATCAGAAAAGCGTGTCCGGTCCAGTTGAACGGGCGTACGCGACGGGTGTCAGGCTCGCGGAAGAACTCCTGAAGTCGGGTGCGTCGCGGCTGACGGGGATACCGGTATGAAGCGGGGCAAGGTATACATCGCCGGAGCAGGCCCCGGTGACCCGGAACTGCTCACCCTGAAGGTCATCCACCATATACAGAGTGCCGATGTCATTGTGTACGACCATCTGATCAACAGCGAGGTCCTGCACTATGCGTCCCCTTCCGCCGAGCTTATCTACGCAGGGAAGATGGCCGGGGAGCACATCAAGTCCCAGGACGAGATCAACAGGATTCTTATCGAAAAGGCTGCGGCCGGCAATGACGTTCTGCGTCTCAAAGGCGGCGATCCCTTCCTGTTCGGGCGGGGCGGAGAAGAGGCGGTTGCTCTTGCCGAACAGGGCATCGATTTCGAAATCATCCCCGGGGTATCCTCAGTGAACGCGGTTCCTCTGTATGCCGGAATCCCGCTCACCCACCGGGACCTGTCGTCCTCGGTTGTCATCATCACGGGCCATAAACATACGGCAGAAGGTATTGACGAGCACAACTGGGATGCCATCGCACAGCTTGATACGATCGTGGTGCTCATGGGTGTTGCCCAGATAAAACAGATCGCACAGAAGCTGGTGGACCGGGGGAGATCGCCCCGCGATTCCGTTGCCGTTATACGATGGGGCACCTTGCCTTTGCAAACAACAGATATCTGCACCATCCAGGATATACTCGAGGATACTCACAAGCCGTTTATCACTCCCGCGCTGATCGTGATCGGCAAGGTCGTCCAGCTGCGTGATAAGCTCAACTGGTTTGAGCACCTTCCCCTGTTCGGGAAGAAGGTGCTGGTGACGCGCATGGAGAAAGACACCCCGGGCGTACGGCAGTCCCTCGAGTGGCTGGGTGCCCTCGTTATCGAGCAGCCCACGATTCAACTGACCGCACCCGACGACTATACGCCGCTGGATGAGGCCATCCGCAGGCTTGATCAGTACGATATCATCATCTTTACGAGCGCAAATGCAGTCCGGCGGTTTGTCGACCGGCTTTGGTTGTCCGGGAAAGACATCAGGGCCATGGGGCATGCGCGCATCGCGGCAATCGGACCGAAGACCGCGCAGGCGATAGAGGACCTGAAACTGAGGGTGAGCCAGGTACCGGACGAGTTCAGGGCCGAAGGTCTCCTTGCGGCCATGAACAGAACGGTGGAAGGAAAAAGGATCCTCATCCCGAGGGCGCAATCCGCACGGATGGTTCTCGTGGATGAACTCGCCCGGATGGGGGCTGCGGTGGATGTCGTTCCCGTGTATAAAACGATCAGGGCCGACATAAAACAGGACATCGGACCGTACCTCAAGGACGGGGTTGATATCGCCATTTTTACGAGCTCGTCCACGGTAACGAATTTCTTCGAAATGTTCGGCGAGAAGGCGCTGCGGATACTGGAGCATGCAGACATCGCCTGCATTGGTCCGATAACCGCGCAGACCGTTCACGACATGGGACTCGAGGTCAGTATCCAGCCCACAACCTATACGATGGACGCCCTCATCCGGGAGATCGT
>JAJYYW010000063.1 GCA_021800575.1 bacterium | reverse complement strand
CCGCATTCTTTCTCGGCGGTGCAGTCCTGATCCTGGTACGGGCACGATCTGCGCCACGAACGGCGGGAGCGGCCCTGGTCCTGCTGACAGTTACAGACCTGTTTCTCTTCGGCGTGAACTATAACCCTGATCCTCCTGCCGCGGCACTGACGGCCACAACGCCGCTTATCCGGAAACTGGTACAGCTCAGCACGCCGGCGTACACCTGCTACGCGGGCGATGATATCATGGTACCGGACCTGAACATGAATTACGGCATCCGGTTTTTCAGCGGCTACGATATAACCGTTTCCCTGCGGTACCAGCGGTTCCTGTTCGCGCTGTTCCCGGGGGGCACGCCCCTGCTCGGGAACAACGGCAGCGATCCGCGATCACGGCCAGAGGTGCCGCCGGACCATACTATTGCCAGCATTGCGGGTATCCGGTACCTGCTGTTTACCGCATCCACGGTCATGCCTGCTTCGGACTATACCAAGGTACACTGTTATCAGGATATCTGCATCTGGGAAAACCCTGACGCGAAGCCCGTCGTATATCTGGCGGACAGCGTTCGTCCTGTTGCCAGCGGACAGGAGGCGCTCGGGATCCTCGATCGGCATGAACCATGGCTCCTGCATACAGCGCTGGTGGAGGGGATCGACAGCAGCAGCGTGCCGGATAATGATAACATACGCCTCAAGGATATCAGGAATGTGCCCGGAGAACATGTACTCAGGGTCAATGCCGGCAGCCCCGGCTTTCTCGTTATCAATGAACCCTTCTACCCGGGCTGGCACGCGTATATCGACAACAGACAGGTGCCCCTGGACCACGTGAATGAGCTGTTCCAGGGCATCAGTCTGCCCGTGGGCAGCTACACGGTCACCGTTGTCTATGCGCCCCGGCTGTTTTCTGTCGGATTGATCCTATCGCTGGCGGCATCAGTACTGGTGATAGGCATGCTGGTGATGAAGCTATTCATAAGCAGAAATTAAAGATTAAAAAATAAATATTCAATCTTCAATTTTTAATATTGATTTTTAATCTTGCCCTTGCGCGCGAGCGTCCGGCCTACTGCGGCCATGGTTTGTACGTGGTCACCGGACTGAAGTCATCCGCCATCAGATTGTTGAGGTTGAACACATAGTAGGTGTTGTCGTTCGCAGGCCGCCAGTCCGCACCGCTGCCCGATTCGTATGCAACCGCAATGTCCAGGTCTGTCGGTGCATAGGCTATCGATATGATATCGCCGGACATGGCAACAGCGCTTGCAATGGTGATTGCCTGGTCCAGCCCGATGTTGGTCGGCGGGATATTGTCGAGCACCTTCCACCCGTCCCTGTTGTTGATGTAGGTGCCGCCGGTTTGATAGGTCTTAATAAGCCAGTACATCGCCCAGTACCTGTTGACGTCCCGGATCGGGTCCCCGTCATCACCGCCGCAGCTGCTCAGGGAGAAATCCGTATTCCCGGGTCCTGAAGTCGCTGTCTGCGTCTGCCGGATCGAGGGGGTCAGCGCGACATCGTTCTTGAAAACCGCGTACGTGAGGGGCAGGCCGTAATGGATGCCGTACGCGATCGTACCGTTCACGGCGTAGGAAGGATGGAGAGGGTCAGTGTCCCCCGCTGCATCGACGCTAAACGGGCTCGCCGCCGTGAAAGTCCTGCCCGGGGGCAGTCCGTTCGGCGTATCCGTGAAGAAAAAGCAGGACGTGTCGGTGAAGCACACTGCCGGTGTCTCGTAACAGAATTTGACCGGTTCCGGAGTAGCAGACAGGGATGGATCGTTTGCCGGCGAAACCACAATGGCAGAGGTCACGGGCACGCCGTTGCTGTCGATCCACACCGCGCTTCTCTCGATGGCGCTGTCGTCTGCAAAGACAGAGGTCGTCAGGGAGTCCGACTCAACAGAGTAGGCGCCAGCGTGCGCCCCCTTGCCTGCCGGGGCGCCGAAGGAGAACATCCAGTTGTAACCGCCGGTGTTGGGATGGTCCTTGAAGTCCCACAGGATGGCCCTGACCTGATCGAGGTCTGACGTTGTCGACAGGATGTCCCGCATGCGCAGGGTCCAGGGCTCGCCCTTGTACGTCAGGTTGTTGTTGTGGGACCCGATCTCCGAAACCGTGATGCCGCTCATGTTCATGCCGTTGAGCGCGCCGATCAGGCCTGTGTAGGTCGCGATGACGTACGGTACCTGGCCGTCGGGGTCGTAGAACGCGAGCATCTTGTAGCGCGCGATACCGGTGTCGCTGTTCCAGTCCAGGTCCCGCGAGGAGAACATCTTTCCGCCGACGGTCCTCGGCCCCCATGCAGCAAAAAAGCTGCACGAAAACACGTCCGTTATCACGAGGGTGTCCTGGATGATGCTGCGCAGGTACGCCCGCTGGTCAGAAGAGTCCGTGAGGAAACCGGCCGCAACAGTACCGTCAACGATCCCGCGGATCTCGTCCGTGTATTCCTGCGGAACGTAGGGTGCATACTGGTTATAAAACCCCGACAGGAGCTGGACTGCCTCGGTTTCATTGAGTCCCATCTGCTGCTGGATCGAAACCATGACGGTCTGCCAGAGGTCGAGCATCTTGCCGCCGAACAGGTAGCCTTCCTGGTATCCCATGTCGTAGTAGCTGCCCTTGAAATGTGCGACGATGAGGGGACCGCCGTCGGTCTGTACGACACCGGTGTGTGCCATGTCGACGATCGAGGTCTTGGGAGCGTTTGATGAACAGCCTGCAAGCACACCGGAACATATCAGGATGATTGTGTACACCACACTATGCTTCATAAGCGCCTCCTGTCTGGAATGAGGATCAGCATAGCGCAAAACCACGCGGTTGAAAAGGTGGATTAGCCTTTTTCCGCGCAGCCGAACACCTCGATCCTGTTCAGGACCATGGCCTTGACCGCATCGCGCGCCGGGCCGAGGATGTGTCGCAGGTCGAACCCCTCCGGGTGCTTCGTCAGCTCCTCTCGGATCCCGGCGGTGAAGGAGAGCCGCAGGTCTGTGTCCGTGTTGATCTTGCAGATGCCCCCGCGGATGGCCTGTCTCATGATATCGTCCGGCACACCCGCAGCCCCTTTGATGGCAGCGCCGTAGTCGTTTGCCTTGTTGACGATCCCGGCGGGTACGCTCGATGCGCCGTGCAGGACCAGCGGTATGCCGGTGAGGTGCGCGACCTGCCCGAGCCGCTCGAAATCGAGCCGTGGCGTGCCCTTGAACTTGAACGCCCCGTGCGAGGTGCCGATCGCGGGTGCGAGTGCATCGACGCCGGTCTGCCGGACGAAGTCCTGTGCCTGGGCAGGGTCCACGAGTGTTGCCTGTGCGTCGCCGACACTGACCGTGTCCTCGATGCCCTTGAGCCGCCCGAGCTCCGCTTCGACGGACACGCCCGCCATGTGTGCGATGCGGACGACCTGCTGTGTCAGGGACAGGTTCTCGTCGTACAGACGGTCCGACGCGTCCATCATGACGGACGTATAGCCGTGCCGGAGAGCCTGCACCACGGTCTCGAGGTGCTTGCCGTGATCCAGGTGGAGCACGACATCGATACCGGCAGTTGCAGCGGCTGTCCTGGCGAGCGCGGCGAGGTAGCCGATGCCCGCGTACTCGATCGCGCCCTCGGTCGTCTGCAGGATCACCGGGGCGTGCGCCTCAACAGCGGCATCGATGATGCCTTGCAGCATCTCCATGTTCACAAAGTTGAATGCGCCGACCGCGTACCCTTGCTTCTGTGCCTTGGCGAGGACCGCATGCAGGTTTACAAGTCCCATGACACACCTGCCGGTTTTTTGCCGAGCACAGGGACCTGCACGGGCTGCGGTTCGATCACGATGGTATGCTCGCCGCCCTGTCCCTGCCAGGGAATCAGTGCCCGCTGCGTTTGTGCATCGATACTGACGTCGACCGGTGTCCCGTCGAGGGTGACGATAAAGCCGTTCGGATAGGCGTGGTGCGGGATGTACGCGAGCGGTGCGCCTTCGCCGCCGTTCGCCCTGAACGTAACGGTCAGGGTCGTCGTCGTATAATCGAACACATTGCTGACGAACCGTCCGGGCACCGCAAGCAGGTACGGCTCGGACAAGGCGTCAAGCCCGGGCTGGGAGGCGGTGAAGCCGTTCACCGTGTAGTCCCACGAGTAACAGCCCCAGGAGTCTGTCGCACTGTCTCCAAAGTCGGTCCAGTCCCAGAAGGCATTGCCCATAAACCGTTCGTCTGCAAGCTCCAGGACAGCCTGGATGTACGGCCTCTGGTCCGCCCAGGTCCCCAGGTGCAGGTTCGTCCCCCACTCGTCGAGCACAGGGACAGCGCCGTAGGAGTTCGCCTCTGCGAGGGCTGAATTAAAGGTGGGGGTCAGGGCGGTAAACCAATCGCCGTAGGTCGAAAAATTCAGACCCGCGAGCCCGGGGTACAGGTGAAACGCATACACGGTGTCCTTGTCCGGGAAGAAAGAAGTGCGCAGCGGGTATTTGAGCGAGAAGTTACGCGTGGTCACCTCGGGTTCGAGCCAGAACAGGTGATTGGTATCGACCGTGCGCAGGGCGTGTACAGCCTTGACATGGAAATCGTCGAGCAGCTGCAGCCCGTTGGGTGTCTGGATTGCAACCGGCTCGTTCATGTCCTCGTATCCGATAACCGCGGAATTATCCGCGTAGCGGGACGCAACAAGCTGCCATACGGCAAAAAACTTCTCCTGCAGGTTATCCGTGTCCTCCCAGAACGAGTTGAACGCCTCGAGCACCGGTGCGGAAACACGCCGCGCATTGAGATCGGCGCACGGGCAGGAAAGGTTCGGTCCCTGGGCAATGGGGCCGCTGAGCAGAGTCGTCGGCGTTGGTATAATGGCCCACAGGGGTGCACCATCCTCCCCGATCTCCTTGGAGTACGCGTCTTCATGGTAATCGATCAGCACGTAGATGCCGGCATTCCGGGCGCTCTGGATCACGCTGTCCAGAAGCTCGAGATTGGCCGTGTTGAAGGTTCCCTCGGTGGGTTCCAGGCCGCTCCAGTTGACCGCGAGACGGATAAAGTTGAAGCCGAGGTGTGCCATGAGCTGTATCTGCGCGTCCGTGAAGCTCGCGAGGTCCTCGTTTCTCGTCCGGCCGTCGCTGAAGGTGACATCGAACAGATGTTCAAATTTCGCGTTGACTCCATGCAGGAGCACCTGCCGGCCGTACTGGTCGACCAGCACGCCGTTGTCCCCCCGGATCCAGCTGAGGGTTTTTACCGTCAGGGGAGGCAGTCCTGCCGAAGCCTTGTTCCCTGAACACGAGCCGAGAAAAACCATGGCCATAACGAGTACAGCCGCCAATCCGTATGACTTTGTTCTTCGTGTCTGCATTTCCTATCCTCCGTTTGTATAGGTTTTCAAAAAGTGTTTGTCGCGAGCTCCTGTCTGCTCAGGAGTCAGGCTGACCCTGCCGTATTCACCGTCATACCCGGGGCTGACCGTTACCATGCCGCGTCTGACCTGCAGGATTCCGGCAGCAATGTCTTCCGGGAGCAGACGCCTGAGCTCGGACGCAGAAAGGTCCTGCACGATATCAAGCTCGGGGATGCCCCGGTCGATCACCGCGCCGGTATACAGCCTGCTGACCTTGACCGTGTTCGTGCCCGTGCCGAGCACGCCGGCGATGATCTCCTTGAGCGGCAACAGGTGCCTGAACGGGATGGCGTTGCGCGGCATCCCGCCGTCCTTCCGCGTTGCGAGACTGTCCACGCGGCTGAGTACGCCGATGGTCAGCGGTTTTCTGCACACCGGGCATAGGCCGCCGTGCCGGCGGGTCTGTGCCGGGGAAAAGCTGATCCTGCACGCCCGGTGCCCGTCGAAATGGTACTTGCCCTCTTCGGGGAAAAATTCGATGGTGTACAGGAAACGCTTCTTATCCTTGGCCTTGATGGCGGACAGGATCTCCGTGTACTCCATTGCGCATTCAAATACGTTCGCCTCCCTGCCAAGCTTCTCGGGTGAGTGTGCGTCCGAGTTGGAGATAAGTGTGATCCTGTCCAGCGCCCCGACCCGCCAGTTCATGGGCGGGTCTGAAGAAAGGCCGGTCTCGATGGCATAAATATGCCGGGCCTGATCACCGAAGCACTCGTCGAGCGAATCGAACCCGGATTTCGAGCCGAACACCGAGTACCACGGGGTCCACGCATGCGCGGGTATCAGCATGCACCGGTCGGATACATCCATCACCAGCTTGACGAGGTCCTGCACGTTGAATCCGAAGATAGGGCGGCCGTCGTAATCGAGCCTGCCGAACCGTAACAACTCCCGGTTGATGGCATCGACAGCCTCGAACGACGGCGCTGTAATGAGACTGTGGATGCGCCGGGTTTTCCCCTGGTACGCATAGATAGTACTGATCTCCGTGGTCAGCATGAAGTGGACGCCTGATCCGGATCCGCGCAGCGTAAACAGTCCGTCGGCTGCAGGTTCGAGCTTCTGTTTCAATTCCTTCAGGTATGCAGGATGGGTGAAGTCGCCGGTTCCCACAAGGTTGAGTCCTTTGCGCTTTGCCCAGAGTGCGATGGTGTCGGCCTCCATGTCCCTGCTGGTCGCCCTGCTGTACTTCGAGTGAACATGAAGATCCGCGCGTATCCGCATGGTCATACCCGAATCGCGATCCGGGCACCGCAGGCGGCACACCGGTCACCGTTCAATCCGGTGACCCGCACCGCGTACCCTATCCGCTCGATGAGCAGACTCCTGCACGCCGGGCAGTACGTGCTGTCGGTCGTACTGTCGATGACGTTTCCCACGTACACGTAGTTGAGTTTCTTCTTGGCGTACGTGTACGCGGATTCGAGCACCTCGATAGGCGTGGGCGGGGCATCGAGCTTGTAACCCGGGAAATAGCGCGAGAAATGAAGGATGGTGTCCCTGCCCAGGGACGCGACATAATCGACGAGCCGGTGGATCTGGTCGTCCGCGGTGTTGTGGCCCGTGACCAGCAGGTTGGTCAGCTCCACGTGCACGCCCGTGTGCAGTGCCGTCTCGATGGTATTCTTGACGGGCTCGAGCCTGCCCTTGCACAGGTGTTTGTAAAAGTCGTCGTCCATGGCCTTGAGGTCGATGTTCATGGCATCGATCAGCGGGAGAATGTCCCCGAGGGGCCCGGGGTTAACGAAGCCGTTGGTCACCAGAACGGTCTTCATGCCCCGGTCATGGAAGTAGCGTGCGGTGTCCTCGACAAACTCGAACCAGATGAACGGTTCATTATAGGTAAACGCAATGCCGATGGAATCCGTCTGCCGTGCCTGCTCGTACAGGTATTCCTTGCTCGTCTCGTGCGTGGGGACCTGTCCCTCCACGAGCTCCCAGTTCTGACAGAACATGCAGTTGAAGCTGCATCCGATGGTGCCGACCGAGAGGATGGATGAGCCGGGATAGAAGTGGTACAAAGGTT
>JAJYYW010000062.1 GCA_021800575.1 bacterium | reverse complement strand
CCTCTTCGTACCCTGTTTTGATCGTTACATCCCGGGCGATGGAATCCTGGCCGACAACCATCACATACTCCCTGCCGGTATCAGGATCGAACAGGATGGCGCTCTTGGGCACGACGAGGGTGTTCTGGTGCGTGTTGCTGACGATATCGGCAATGGCGAACATGCCGTCCTTGATGTCCTGCTCCCTGTTTGGAAAGCTGACGTTGAGTGCAACGGTCTGCGTCTCCTGGGACACGGTCGGGTTGATCGTCACTATCTGTCCCCGAAACACCTCACCCGGGAACGACAGGAAATGAATCAGGACCGCATCGCCTATCTTTACCTGTTCAAGGTAGAGGGAAGGGAGGTCTACGTGCAGGTACGTGCTCGACAGGTCTTCCACGGCGACGACCGGCGCATTGGCCTGGACCAGCGCGTTGCTGCTCACGTACCGTCTGCTCACGTACCCGTTAAACGGCGACGTCAGCGAGAGGATGCCCAGCCTCAAAAACGACTGTTTCATCGCAGGTGGCAGCTCTGTGCTGCCCCGGATCGCAGCTTGTGCTTCGAGTGGCCGCAGCTTCGCAACGACAGTACCCTTTCTGACATAGTCTCCCTCGTTCACCAACAGGTCTGTCACTATGCCTTCAACCGGAGCGTTAATCTCCACTTTCTTCAGGACATCCACCCTGCCTGTTGCCTGAATATAATGACTGATATTGCCGCGCACCACCCTGACCGCCTGCACTTCGATCTGTGGTGCAGATTCCTGCGCCTTCTGGCTTGACGAACAGGACGCGAGAAGGAAGGAGGCAAGCAGAAAAAACACCGTGAATCCTATGACGTTCCTCTGGAAATATCTTTTTTGGATCCTATTTTTAGGCCTCTGCATCTGAAAAAATCTCCCGACCCAAGAGGAACTTTGGTAGCGCGTCCTCATTTCCAGAGACGGTGTCACAATGTCATTGCGAAGAGCAGAGCGACGAGACAATCTTTGGGATTCCGTATCAAGCACAAAATGACGAAGAAGGCAGAGAAATTGCCACGCTCCCTTCGGTCGCTCGCAATGACAAAATTGAGTTGCAACACAGCTTCCCCATGACGGGAATAATCCTGTTTTCGCCTTTGAAAAAGGGGGACAAAGGGGGATTTTATCTATCCACGAGGATTTATTTTCCATAGATTTCACCTCTCAAAAACTGAATTTGATAGAACGCCTTGTAGAAATCTGCGCGGGCATTCGCCATGTCCATCTGGGTCGTCGTCATGAGCTGGCGGTCCAGCAGGACTTCGTAGCTACTGATCCTGCCGCCGCCGGTATACCGGGCCTCCGAATAATCGAAGTTCTGACGGGACAGAGCGATATCGTGCTCGTACAGGTTGATACGCTCTACCGCGCTTTCGAGATTCTTCACCGCGTTGTCGTAGGACAGCCTGAGTTCGTTCAGGAGCAACTGTTCCTTGTAGCGGACCTTTTGCAGCTTCATCTGCGCGGCATCGACACCATAGGAAACAGCCCCCCACTCAAAAATGGGCAGGTTCAGCATGGCGAGGTATGAATAGCCGCGGTACTGGCTGTACGCCATGGGCTGCGGCTCTGCCAGCCATCCTGCATCTGCCTCGAGGCTCAGGGTCGGCAGGTGCTTTGCCTTCTGGGCGCTCACATCGTACTTTTCAGATCGCTCTTCTGAGTGCAGTGCCCTAAGGGCGGGATTGTGAACGAATATCCCGTCATTGCCGCTCCCTTCGTATGCTGCGGTAAACGGCAGGGACTCGAGTTCAAGGGCCGTATCCCGGGTAATGGGTATGCCGGTCAACGATGAAAGTGTGTTGAGCTGGGAAAGCCGTTTGATCTGGACTGCTTTGAGTTGTGCCCTCGTGTTGTCGAGCTCTATCCGGGTCCGCAGAACGTCGTTCTCGGTAACGAGGCCTGTGTTGAGCAGGCGCCTGGTCAGTGCAAGGTACTGCAGGAGGCTGTTGATGTTCTCCTGCAGGATCGTCACCTGCTGACCGTAGGTAACTGCATCCACAAAGGTATTCTTAACGGTGTAGGCGAGCTCATTCTCCAGTGCATCCTGCTGAAACTGCGCTGCCTCGTACGACATACGCATCTGCTTTGCAGACAGCCAGCGCGACGGGCTGAACAGGTCGACCTGCGCGATCGCCTGCAGGGACGCGATACCGCCGTTTGTTACCGCGACGTCATACCCGTATGCCCTGCCGTAGCTTGCCGAGATATTGAACGATGGCAGCAGTGATGCCCGGTACTGACGGAATTCATTGCGTACAGCACCCGCGCTTGCCCTTGCGTAGCCGGATGCAGGATAATAACGCAGTGCACTATGGATACACCGGTCAATGGTCAGCGGGGCATCTGCAAAGGTTGTCATGGGGAATGCTCCGGCTACGATGCCCTGCAGAACTGCCGCTATCAATATGATTTTACCTTTCTTGAACAGACTCATCTTTTTACCGCAAATACGGCCATAAAAAAGTATATGAATGGTTCATTAATTTATCAATAATAGAACATTAAAATATTTTAATGTTTTCCGGGATGGAGAGGAACTCCAGAACTGTTTTCAACTGTTCGACGCTCTTTTGTTCCTTGCTTATCCATGCAATTGTGCTATACGATAATGCACAAATCAGTTCACAAAGGAGAGTCACGAGTGAGATGCTTTAAATGCCTGAAAGAAGTGCCGGTGGGCACCGAGGTATGTCCGAATTGCGGTCAGGTTCTGATGCCGAAATCCAAAAAGAAAGACAACGGACAGCAGACTCCTGAAAAGAGTGATCCCTCGGGCACCCAGGTGAAACAAAAAGAGTACCAGATCGGAGATACGATCAAGGATCGCTACGAGGTCAGGGGCGTGCTGGGCAGGAAAGGCACGGGCTTTACCTACAAGATCAGGGACAAACAGCAGAAAAAGACGCTTGTTCTCAAACAGATCCAGTCTATCCTGATAACCTCGACAGAATCCCAGACACGCTTCCTCGATACGCTCAAGGCGGTCAGTGCCATGAACCTGCATGAGGTCCCCGCACTCCACGATTACGGGAACGACAACGGTGTCCTCTATTTCGTGTCCGACTATATCGAGGGCCTCACCCTGAGAAAACTGCTCGACGTACGCAAGGAGATGAAACAGTTTTTCAAGGGCGAGGAGCTGGAATCTATCCTTACCCAGGTATGTAAGGCACTCATCACGGCGCACAACAACGGCATCGTGCACGGCAACCTGAAGCCGGAAAACATCTTCATTCTGCCCACGGGTCTGAAGATTACGGACCTCGGCATTACCGGATCGTTCTCGCCGCTCGACTTTACCTCCATCCAGCAGGACCTCGGCGACGCCTACAAATACATAGCGCCCGAGATCATCATCGGCGGCGCACTGTCCAAGGCAAGCGATATCTACTCCCTCGGCGTTATCGTGTACGAAATGCTGACCGGCGTCATCCCCGGGGGTGTTGTTCCGCCGCCGTCGAACTACAACAACCAGCTCCCGGCCGGCGTCAACGACGTCATGCTCAAGGCCCTGCGCCAGGACCACGAACAGCGGACGCAATCCATAATGGAATTTTACAAGGGCCTGCTCGAGGCCTTCGGTCTGAAGGCGTCTGCATTCGAAGAAAAGCCGTGGTCAACAAAACAGCAGCCGGAAACAGAACAGACCGGGACCCTGCAGACCGAGGTGGATGAGGACCTGCGCATGTACATAGAATCCAGTACAGCGGCTTCCCAGCCTCCTGCAGAAACGCAAGCACCTGCTCCACCGTTGGAACAGCCCGCCGGTCAACCACAGGCGGCACGTCAGCCGGAAAAACCGGCGGAACAGGTACCTCCACCGCCTGAACAGCAGCCTGCCAAACAGCCCATGGAAGAGACGGTTACGCCGGAGCCGGAAGCACAGATACAGCCTGCACCCGCCCAGGAACCGGTTATCGAAACTGCACCAGCACAACAGCCGGCGTCCGGGCCTGAGGAAAAGCCTGCAGAACATACGCATGAGGAACCGGTACAAGCAGAGATGATACAAGCAGAAGGGCCGGTCAAGCCGCAGCCGCCGGTACAAAATGAGATAACCCCGAACGAGCCAATCCAGCAGGTCCCTGTACAGCCGGAACCTGTGTTGGAGCCTGCAGCGCAGGAACCCGCGGCACAAGCTCCCCAGCCTGCCCCTGAACCACCGGTACAGTCGCTCACGGAAGGGGAACAGGGAGGCATGGATGATATTGCAAAACACCTGGAACTGGTCACCGAGGAAATACAGACCATCGGAGTAACAAAACCCAAACCGACAGCACCGGAAAAACCGCCGGTGACTGAAACCAGAAAAGAACAGAAGCCAGCCCCGGTGGCAGCACCCTCCCCTGCTCCCCGTGTCCAGCCATCACCAGCGCCTGTTGCGCCTGCACCTCAGCCGATCATCAAGAAATCGCCCGTGCCATTGATCGCCGGCGTGGCTGTTGTCGCAGTCGCTGCAATAGCAGTAGCAGGATGGTTCTTATTCAAACCTTCGGGCAAAACAACGAAGCTCGCGGCGGTCAGTCCTTCATCCGCACCCGCGGAACACAAACCGGTTGCCCAGACTTCCCCTGTGGAAGAACAGAAGGCTGTCGAACCCAAGGTCGAGACAAAACCTCCGGAAGAAGTAAAACCGGTCGAGAAGAAAGAGCCGGAAAGGCCGGCTGAACGGCCGCGGCGCACAAGAAGGGTTGCCGCCGCAGTTCCCAAGCCGCCGCCTCCTCCGAAATGTCCGGCTGATATGGTCTACATACCGGCGGGCAGCTTTATCATGGGCAGTGCCCCGTCGGATCCGCTGAGGGATTTCTCGGAAAAGGCAGATGTGCGGACCTACGTTCGCGCCTTCTGTATCGACAAATATGAGTACCCTGACCAGGAAGGTGTTGTGCCGCAGAGCAGCGTCAGTTTTTACAAGGCCGAACAGTTGTGCAGGGACGAAGGCAAACAGTTATGTTCAGAGGACGAGTGGGAAAAGGCCTGCAAGGGACCGGGCAACCTCAAGTACCCGTATGGCAATGTCTGGAATCCGGCAAAGTGCGACACGCAGAACAGGGATGGGACAAACAGGTCCATCGTGCCCTCGGGATCCTACCGGGCATGCGTCAGCGGTTACGGTGTGTACGATATGAGCGGGGACGTCATGGAATGGACGAACAACGTGTTTTCGCCGCAGGACACCTCCGACCGTGTCGTCAAGGGCGGGTCCTTCAAGAAACCGGACTGGGCAACGCGCTGTGCATACCGGTACAATATGCTTCCCGGGTCGACGAGCAGCGAAGTCGGCTTCAGATGCTGTAAACCGCCAGAGCGATGACTTCCGCCGCTGTCGTCATCCTCATTTCGTATATCGGCGTTGCTCTTGCAGGGTACTGGCTTGAATACCTGCAGTTGTCCCACCTGAAGCACTACGGCAATGTCATACCTCCGGAATTCACCGGGAGTATGGATCACACACTGCTGGAGCGCTCGAACAACTACACGATCGAATCCGCACACTTCGGTATTATTTCCTCCGTGTTCAACCACGTTGTTGTGATTGTCTTTCTCTTTACCGGCATTTTCAACTGGTACACAGGCTGGACTGCATCCCTGCACCTGCCTTTCATCGTTGCGGGTATCGTGTTTTTCATGCTGTTGGTCTATGCAGACACGGTGCTGGGCATACCGCTGGGCCTGTATAAGACGTTCCGGATCGAAAAGAAGTACGGTTTCAACACCATGACGCCGATGCTGTGGGTGACAGACTTCATCAAATCGCTCATCATATCGACGGTCCTGCTCTCGCTCATCATAGCGGCCGGGCTGTGGCTCATCGAATCGAGCCCTTCATGGTGGTGGCTCTGGGTGTGGCTGCTGTTCTTCCTGTTCAGCATTTTCATGATGTACATTTCCCCCTATGTCATCGAGCCGCTGTTCAATAAGTTCCAGCCGGTCGAGGACGAGGCTCTGAAGCAGGGTATCGAGGAACTGACCGGCAGCTGCGTAAAAGGATTCGCAAGGGCGGTCAACGACCACGACTTAAGATGGACGGTGGAGGTTTACTCCGGGGACAGGCTGCTCGGCTCCGCCGTAGCGGACGAATTTAACGACGATTTGCTCGCGAGGGGAAAGGGGGACGGATATTACGCGTTCACGTTCAATTTTCCTCCGGAATTAAAAGAACTTAAGGATATTAGCGCAAGGTTGAAAGGAACCGATGTGGTCCTGCCACTCTCCCATAAAGCCAAAACGCTTTTTTACATAAGAAAAAACGGCGAAACTTTAAAAACGTTTTCGGACGAGGTCTGGAACGCCTCTTTAAATTTTATCTTCTGCATAGACGGAAATTATTCACGGCATTTTCTGGTCTCTCTGGTTTCCATACTGGAAAACCATAAGAACAGAAATATAATAATTCACCTTATTTACGAAAAGCTGGAAATAGAAGACATTCAGGTTATCGAAAAAATATCGGACAAATACAAGTTTTTTATTAATCTTATAGATTTGACCGGCAAAGTGCAAATCGGCAATCTGCCGGTAAGCCGCTATTATTCCGCTGCCATATATTTCAGGCTGCTCATTCCGGAGCTTATGCCCCGCGGTTTAAAAAAAGTATTGTTTTTAGACGCCGACGTCGTACTGAACGGAAATATCGAACGGATTTTCGATATAGACATAGACGGCTATTATATAGCCGCCGTGGAAGACGAGGAGGTAATGCTGTCTATCGGAAACGCCAGAAAAAGGCTCTTGATGGCGGACGAAGCCAATTACTTTAACGGCGGGGTAATGATGATAAACATAAAAAAATGGCGGGAAGAGGGCTTAAAAGACAAGGCGGCGGATTTTATTGCCAAAAATCTCTACAGGCTGTATATATATGAACAGGACGCTTTAAATGCCGTCATAGGCGGAAACTGGCGTCCGCTCGACGCGAAATATAACCTGCAGAAAACCGGCTATATGGAAAGAAACTATAAATCGGCTTATCCGGAAGAAGACTATAAAGAATCCAAATTGAACCCGTTGATAATCCACTATGTCAGCGTCAACAAGCCGTGGCAGTTCTTAAACCGCCACCCCTACAAAGAGCTTTACTGGAAATATTTATACGAGATTAACGTAGATATCTGCAAATGAAAAAATAAAAAATGACGAGGGTATATTTGATACCTGTGAAATAAATAACGGTGATTTTATAGTATAATAAATTTAAAGGAGATAATAAATATGAAACAGAATATTAAAATTTTAATAGTTATAATATTGTTTTTATTTTTGGCATATGTAGTTTTTTTATCATTAGTTAATTTTCTTAATACAAATAACTTATATCAAACAGAAAATACAAAATTAATTAAATTAATAAAAAAAGAAAAATATTTAAAAACTTTATTAAATTCAAATAAAAAATTTAATAAATATTTAATTATTAAAAGTCATTATG
>JAJYYW010000061.1 GCA_021800575.1 bacterium | reverse complement strand
GGAAGTTCATAAGGGAGGTATGGCATGCCAGCAGTAGCGGAAAAGAAGGAAGCTGAAAAAAAAGAAGTAAAAAAGATCGTCGATCCGGGTCTGGAGGAAGGCGCACGACGGTTGACCCCGGAGAAGATAGAAAAAACCATCAACAGTGCGCTCCAGGCGATGGGCGGTGCACGGCTCGATGCCTATGTGTCGACGTGCATTCACTGCGGTCTGTGCTCGGAGGCATGTCATTTTTATCTTTCCCATGACGGTGATCCGCATTTTTCACCGGTCGGCAAGGTCAAGCAGACCATGTGGGAGATACTGGACACCAAGGGCAGGATCAGTCCGGAATCCGTCAAGAAGATGGCCGAAATAGCGTACACCGAGTGTAACCTCTGCCGACGGTGCAGCATGTACTGCCCGTTCGGCATCGATATAGCATACATTATAACGTCCGTGCGCCGCATTTGCCATCTGCTGGGGGTAACCCCGCAATACCTGCAGGACACGGCACACAGCCACGCGGTGACCATGAACCAGATGTGGCTGAAGCAGGACGAGTGGATCGATACCCTGCTCTGGCAGGAAGAGGACTACCGGGCACAGTTAAAAAACCTCACGATTCCGCTCGATAAAGAAGGTGCGGATGTCATGTACTCTGTTATCGGTCCGGAGCCGAAATTCCTTGCCATGCTGATCGGTAATGCCGCCAAGATCATGCATATTGCCGGCATCAACTGGACATTCCCGTCGTTCGACGGCTGGGACAACAGCGACATGGCTATGTTTTCCGGTGATCAGGAGATCATGGGCAGGGTAAAACGGGCGCACTTCGATGCGGCCGTGCGTCTCAAGGTAAAACGAATTGTCATGGGAGAGTGCGGCCATGCCTTCAGGTCCGTGTACGATGTCGGAAACAGATGGTTCGGATGGAAGATGCCGCCCATACCGGTTATTCATGCGATTCAATTTTACTACGAGCTCATCAAAGAGGGACGGATAAAGATCGTCAAAAAATTCAAAGAACCCATAACCATGCACGATCCCTGCAATGTGATGCGGGGCAGAGGACTGTACGATATGGCGCGCTACGTCATGAATGCCATGTGCGAGGATTTCAGGGACATGTCCCCGAACAAAGAGCACAACTATTGCTGTGCTGCAGGCGGGGGTGTCATTAACTGCGGTCCGCCGTGGAAGATGAAACGGATGGAAGGCAACCGTGTCAAGGCCGAGCAAATGAAGGCGACAGGGGCGCGTTTTGTTGTCACGCCATGCCACAACTGTCACAGCGGCATTGAGGACATCATCCAGTTCTATAAGCTCGGCATGCGTACGAAGTTTATCAGCGATATCCTGGTTGATGCGATTGAAGTGCCTGAGGCCATGCAGATGCAGAAATAGGCGGAGGTAACGTGATGAAGAAGAGACTCATTAATCTGACGATGCTCGGTATCCTTACCATGCCGGGATCATGGGTGTATGGCGTTGTTCCCCCACCGGCAGTGCCGGAGCACACACAAACGATCGTAAAAACACCGTACGATGACAAGATCGTCATTGCGAATACAAAGGTGTTCGGGACCCTGGAGTATCCTGCCGTTGTTTTTGACCATGACAAACACACACAGGTGCTTGAGAAAGAAGGCAAAACCTGCAGTGCATGTCACCCGCGGTACGGCAAGCATAAGGACGTCATCAGTTTTACCTTTCCGAAAGGAATCCGTGACCTGCGGACCACGACGCCGAAAGAGCTCATGCACGCATACCACGCGGAGTGCATGGGCTGTCACGAGAAACGATATAAAGAGCACAAAAAAGCAGGTCCTGTTACCTGCGGCAGCTGCCACGTCAAGGGGGTTGACCTTTCAAAATTCACGTATCCGCCGGTTGACTTCGATTTTAAGCTCCATGACACCCATCTGAAAAAATTACAGGCGAAACAGATAGAGGAAGTGCGGGCAAAGGGCATGGAACAGCCGGTGGTGGTCCGGTTCGAGCACGACAATCTTGATCCGGCACAAGAGGTAGCAATCGAGAAAAAGGCCGGTGAAAAGAATTGCGCGCTCTGTCATCATTCGTATGACAAGGAGCAGAAGAAGCTGGTGTACGAAATCGTGTATGACAAGGGCAGGGAGATCGACCGTGCATGGGCGTGTGAGGACTGCCACGAGCCCGGTGCCCGACCCAGCCCGCTGCTCGCCGCAGACATCAGCCTCACCACGCACAAGGATCTGCCCATGGAAAAGGCAGCGCACATCCGGTGTCTGAACTGCCACCTGCTCATAGCCCGGGACGAGGGGGCCGACAAGGCAGGTCCTGTCCTGTGCTATAAATGCCATGAACGAAAAGCCATCCCCGCCCGGGAACTGGCGCGTGTCCCCCGGCCGAAGGCCGGCCAGCCGGCAACGTGCAGTATAGATATCAGGGACGCCGGGATGAAATCCGTACCGTTCGATCACGAATTCCATGAACAGCACGTTGACAGCTGCCGTGCATGCCACCATGAAACACTGTATTCGTGCGACAGGTGCCACACCCTCCGTGGCAATGCAAACGGCAACGGCATCAGCATCTTCGATGCGTATCACGACAGTTTCTCGCAGAAGAGCTGCATCGGATGTCATAGAACGGAAGAAACAGCGAAGGATTGCTCGGGATGCCACCATGCCTCCATCGTTGCGCAGGAACCGACACGGCAGATGTGCTCCCGGTGCCACAGCGGTCAGGCCAGGGTCGCCATGCCGCCCACGATGACAACCGCAGGTCTTAACCGCGAGAGGGTCAAGAATGTGTTCCAAATCAAGGTGCTCGAGAACCAATTTAAACCCGTCAAATACCCGCACGAAAAGATCCTGGTCAAACTCGCCGAGGTTTCGAACAGCAGCAAGCTGGCGACGTACTTCCATGGAAACATCCAGACATTGTGCGCGGGGTGCCATCACCACGGTGCTGTGGGAGCACAGATTCACAGGGACGTGCCGCCATCGTGCTCCCATTGTCACAGCAGGTATTTTGAGCCGCTCCGGTCGAACCGGCCGCGCCTCCTCGCCGCGTACCACGAGATGTGTATCCAGTGCCACCGGCACATGGATCTGAAGAAACCGAAGGCGTGTACGGAGTGTCATGCGTTTGCAAAAAAAGGCCAGCCGCAGGCGGCAGCAGGAAACAACGAGCCGGATACGAAGTAAAAAAACAAGGAGAAGACCATGTATATTGTAAAACAGTTGCTGACACCGCTGGGGTATGAATACCTGATAGCCATATTCACTCTGTTTGTGTTCATCCTTTTCTACTATTTCGTCAATACCCCGCGAAGAAAGTATTGAAAAAGCGGATGTCACGGGAGGTTCGATATGACGATTGACAGGAGAGAGTTTCTGAAACGGACGGCGGCGCTGGCGGGTGTGACCCTTCTCGGGGGAACAAGCATTGCCCACGCGGCAGACAGGAAAGATTTTTCACGGTATTTTACGAACAATACCGCCAACGAACGGGACTGGAAAATCTGGGAGGAGAAAAAAAACGTGCACCTCGGCGGCGAGCCGTTCGGGATCCTGGTGGATACGACGTTTTGCATCGGCTGCCGCCGGTGCGAATGGGCGTGCAACGACTGGAACAAAAACCCGAACCAGCCAGTCGAAAAGTTCGAGGCATCGGTCAATGATAAAAATTCGGTTTTTAACTCCATACGGAGGACACATGCCGGCAACTTTACGGTCGTCAACCGTTTCGAAGAGAAGGATCGCGACCCCGTCTACGTCAAGAAACAGTGCATGCATTGCGTGGATCCGGCATGTCTGAATGCATGTTTCGTGGACGCGTTCAGGAAAACGCCCGAGGGACCTGTCATCTACAATCCCAACGTCTGCATCGGCTGCCGGTACTGCATGGTGTCCTGTCCCTTCGGCATTCCGGCGTACGAGTATTTCTCTGCTTTCCAGCCGCAGGTCACCAAGTGCACCATGTGTTACGACCGGGTTGTAGAAGGACGGATGCCGGCGTGTGTTGAAAACTGTCCGGCCGGGGCATTGACCTTCGGCAGCAGGAGTGAACTCATCAAGACCGCGCACAAGAGGATCGACAACAACCCGGGCAGGTACGTGAACCACGTGTACGGCGAGCATGAGGTCGGCGGGACCAGCTGGCTGTACCTGTCACCGGTTGCATTCAACCAGATAGGTTTTCAGACCAACGTGGGAACGACCCCTGTCCCTGACGTGACAAAGGCATACCTGTTCGGCGTCAAGCTCTTCGAAATGGTCAGCGCATGGCCCCTTGTTTTTGGTGCCTACTATGCAGTGACAAAACTCCGCGACCACCGGAAAGAGCATTACCCCGACGGGACGCCGAAGGACAGCGGGAAAAAATCATAGAGCAAAAGGAAGGATTGTGTATGAACACGACAAATTCATGGTTTCGGGATAAGATACTCCTTGGCATGACGCCCGCGCAGTATGTGAAGAGCAACCTCACCCTGCCGAACCTCGTTGCAGCGATCATCCTCTGTATTTCGATCCCGGTGATGGTCTACAGAATCATGTATGGACTGGGTCCGGCCACCAATCTTTCAGACAATTATCCCTGGGGGTTATGGATAGGCTTTGACATCCTTGTCGGTATCGCCCTTGCGGCACCGGGCCTCACCCTCGGAACGGCGGTCCACCTGTTCGGCATGGAAAAATACCGGCCGTTTGTGCGTCCTGCCATCCTCTCGAGCCTGCTCGGATATATTTTTGCGGTGTTCGCCCTGATGTTCGATCTCGGCAGGTATTACCGTATTCCGTACCTGCTGGTGTGGTCATGGGGATTCACCTCGATCCTGTTTTTAATCGGATGGCATTTTTTCCTGTACATCAATATATCGGTCGTCGAGTTCAGCCCGGTGGTCTTTGAATGGCTCAACCTGAAAAAGTGGAAAGACTTTTTCAGCAAACTGACCATCTGGGCCACGGTCTTCGGTGTGATCATAGCAGCCGGACACCAGTCAGCGCTTGGTGCCCTGTATCTTGCGGCACGGACCAAGCTCTACCCACTGTGGTACTCGCCCCTGCTGCCGATATTCTTCCTGCTGTCCGCCGTGTTCGCCGGTATTTCCATGGTTATCGTGGAAAGTGCGTTGTCCCACCGGTTCTTTGCGGACCGGGTGAAAGGCTTCGATCATGAAGCATTCGACCGGCTGACCATAGGCCTGGGCAAGGCGGCTGCCTCTGCCCTGTTCCTGTACTTCATCCTGAAGGTATTCGATCTGGTACGTTCCGAAGACTGGGTATATCTGAATTCCGGGTACGGATACCTGTACCTTGTCGAGGTCCTCGGTTTTGTGCTGTTTCCTGCAATGCTCTTTTTATACGGGGTACGGAACCAGCGGGTGACACTGGTGCGGTTTGCAGGGTTGATCACCGTGCTTGGCGTCATCCTGAACAGGCTCGACGTTTCCATTGTCGCCTTTAACTGGTTTCTGCCGGCTTCGCAAAAATATTATCCGCGGTGGAGCGAGGTCATGCTTACCCTCGGCGTTATTACTCTGCTCATCCTGTCGTACCGGTTCATCGTCAATCGTATGGCAGTCCTGCATGAACCGGCGGAATCCGAGGCACAGCAGGAACCGGAGGCACTTGCCAAAAAGGCCGTCAATTTCTGAGGAGGCAGGAGCGGCGGGCCGGATCAACCCTGGATGCTCTTGTAGAACTCCTCTTCCTTGAGTGCCTGGATCCAGAGCATGTCCGAGACCATGGTGAAATCAGCGGTTTCGGCCTCGCTGATGTCCTTAAAAACGAGCGCGATGTCGGTCCAGCGGGATGCGATCTGCCGGATGGCGGTGACGGCTTTTTTGCCCGCAAATCCTTCAAG
Source organism: bacterium (assembly GCA_021800575.1). Lineage (GTDB taxonomy): Bacteria > JAMCPX01 > JAMCPX01 > JAMCPX01 > JAMCPX01 > JAJYLM01. Next base: position 1,664 of record JAJYYW010000061.1, on the reverse strand, counting down.
AAAATCCGCGTACATTTTTCTGAACGCACCGCCCCCGGTCCCCCGCTTTTCGATCACCTGGTACGCGAAACGGGCGAGCCACGCCCAGTCCGGAAGGTCTTTCCATGCGAGGACCTTTTTCGATGCGAGCTGCATGCCTTTGATACCGTATCCTTCGAAGCCGCCCGGCGCAAGCATGCTCCTGGCGTTGGACCCGGCTGACGTTGCGAACAGCTTCTTTGTATGCAGGCTGATATCGGGCCGCGGTACCGGAGCGAAATGCGCGTGCTCGCCTTCCGGGAAATTCCCGTGAATGATGCCCTCGATCAGCGAGCCGAAGCCGCACCGGGTAAGACCCTTGCGCTCCGTGTCTGATATGAAGGCTATGTTTTGTTCAAGATTGTATCCCCAGAGAACGACGGCATGACCGGGGAAGTGGGTTTTGCTCTTATAGTAGTCGAGATAAAAAATATCGGTCCTCAGCAGGACAGGTGTGTTGGTATCGATGCTCGTAATCAGGGTTTGCTTGATGTCTTCTTCCCGGTCCGTCTCATGCCAGGTAAACTCAACCCCGATGTTTTCGAAGAATTTCTTCTCGATGTCCGCGGAGCGGTAGTGCATCATCCGCGACGGTTTCAATCCCTCCATGTACCAGAAGGCAAGCCCCTCGCCGGTCCCGAAGCACGCTGCCTCGGACAGCTCGTACCCGTAGAAGTGCATCAGGTCACTAAGTGCTGTCGAAGCACAGTGTCTGCCCGGCTTATGAGTCCAGTGTTCTATGATTTTATCAGTCATGCTCGGTTCCGCACAGGGTTACACGGGTTATTGCAGCAACTGGTTGAGGATGCGCTTGCCCTCTTCCACACCGGGCTGATCGAAAGGGTTAATCTGGAGCAGGTACCCGATGAACACGACCAGCAGCTCGAAGAAGACAAACAGCTCCCCCATGGTCTTCGGCGTCAGTTCGGGAACGGATATCGTTAAGGACGGCCGTGCGGAATTGATGAGGGACATCCTCGTCGCATTCATCTCCGCACGGAGCAGCGTGTCCAGTGTTTTGCCGAACAGATTGCCGAACTCGACGTCGATCGGCGGCACGGGCACGATCTTCTTTTCCTTGACGTGAGTCCGTGCCACCTCGAGGAATGTTATCAGCTTGTCTGCCGGTCCCTCCTTGTAGAGCTGGAGCTGGGAGTGCTGGTCCGTGGTGCCGAGCGCCCGGACCGGGGTGCTGCCCGTGTGAACCTCCGTTCCGTCCCTCGCGTGTTTTTTTCCGAGGCTCTCGGCCCACAGCTGTGCAATCCATTCCGTAAAATCCGTAAGCAGTGAGGCGTAGGGCATAAAGACCATGATGTTTTTGTTCAACTGCCTGAACATGAGGTAGTAGATGACCGCTGTCTCGCCTATGTTCAGACCCTTATTTTTGACAAAGGAATCCCGTACCTTCCGTCCCCCCTCCATGAAATCCTGCACGGGCAGGCCCATGAGCGAGGCGGGGAACAATCCCACCGGCGACAGGACGGAGTACCTTCCGCCGAGGTTCCGGGGGATGGCGAGGACCGGGATGGCGTACTTCTGCGCCAGCCGGGAGAGCGCGCCGCTGTCCGGCGTTGTGATAAAGACGAAGTGCGTGCCCAAGGACTTGACCCCGAGGGACTTTTTGAAATCGTTGATCAGGAGGAAGA
>JAJYYW010000060.1:5935-7516 GCA_021800575.1 bacterium | reverse complement strand
CATCCTGCGTCATGTTCGAGGTGAAAGGCCTGACCTTAGATACCGCGCGCTGTTTATCCTTGTGCAGCGGTTTGTTCAGTAATGCGATAACCTTACGGACCGATGCCACAGCGGTGTCGTACGCTTTTCTGGTGTTGCCGTCCCTGATAAAAGCATTGGAGAGAACGATGATGGTGTGCCTGAGATTATCGAAGATAATGAGTTTATCCGTAAACAGCAGGAATATATCATCGAACCCGGGCGATCGTTTTTTTAAATCCGGCACTTTCTCGAATGTTTTTACGATGTCATAACCGAAGTAGCCGACGGCACCGCCGACAAACCGGGGGAGGCCTTTGATGATTGCCGGTTTGTACCGGTTTAGTTCGGTCTTCAGCAGTGCAAGGGGATCGGTCACATTCCGGTGACGCACGGTTGTTCCATGCTCTGTCATGAAGACGTCTCCGTGATGAGCTCTGAACACAACAGAAGGATCGAATCCTATAAAACTATACCGCGCCCATTTTTCACCGCCCTCGACGCTTTCAAGAAGGAAGGGGTACCTGAGATGCTGAAGCTTTAAGAGGACAGAAACGGGTGTTTCTATGTCGGACAGTATCTCCGTAAAGACAGGAATTATATTGGCTGTGTGCGCAAGTTCCCTGAATTCCGGGTAAGATGGATGAATTTGAGTGGAGTGCATCTGGATCCGGGAATGGTGCTATTGCAAGGGTATTTCCTGCATTTGCGGTGATCCCGTACTGGACCCCTGCGTTGTGCCGGGAACCTGTTGTGCGGCCGGTGCCGGTGCTACCTGCTGCTGGGACGCCGGAGACGATGATTTCACCGTTACATAAAGCCATTCAATAAGGTCGAGCACCTGTTTCCGCTGCTGCGGGGGATCGCTGGTGTATTCCATGTATTTTGTGAGCTCCGTCAGCGCGTTCTTGTAGTTCTTCCGGTGATAGTAGAGCAACCCGAGGTTCATGTGAGCTGCTGCAAATTCCGGGTACAACACGATTGCCTGCAGATAGTACTGCATCTCCGCATCGGAATTGTTGTTCAACGCTATACCGGCATTGTACAGCCGGATCGCCTGCTGTTTCAAATCGGCTGACAGCGGTTGGTGGGGGACATTTTGACCTGCAGGTACGCCGCCCAGATCGACGATCGCCTTTTGAACCTCCTGGCGCTTCGCCTGATCGTGGGAGTAGTTCAAGAATTGGTTGAAGCTGCTGATGGCCTCGGCGTTCTTGTTCCGTTTCATGTAGATAATTCCCATGTTGTAATACGCCGGGGCGAACGTTGGATCGATCGCAACCGCTCTCTGGTAGCACGCGAGTTCCTGATCCGAATTGTTGTTGAGTGCAACCCCCCTGTTATACCAGTCAAGGGCTGTTAATTGTTTCCCGGTCTGGTTCTGAATAAGCTCCTGGGTCGCGGCGTTTTCCTTGCTCCGCGATATAGGTTGGGCACTGGCATACCCCTGGAGGAATACCAGGAAACCCATGCTGATCATTATACGTATGAATGTGCTTTTCATACAGCCTCCCTGCTGGTTGTGTACGGTGAACTGTATCAAAAGTTGTATACGTTGTCAAA
>JAJYYW010000060.1:0-5925 GCA_021800575.1 bacterium | reverse complement strand
AAAAATACAGGGAAAGTGTTGGGTCTGTCCGTTATTTCTGCCGGAAAACAGGGGAGCGGTTTTCCTCGATGGCTTTTTTGCCTTCAGCATAATCATGCGAGTGGAGTATGGTCGCGTAATCATCAAGGTCCTCCTGGACGACAGACAGAAAGTCTTTGAGCGTTGAGTCCACGATGGAACGTTTGATTGCAGTCATCGCCAGGGAAGCATGCCGGGAAATCCCCTTGAGCATCTTCCGGGCGTCATCCATGATCGTTTCCCTGCCAAAGGCACCATCGATCAACCCCCAGTCCACCGCTGCCTGCGGCTTTAAAAGCCTGCCTTTGAGCAGCAGTTCTTTGGCCCGTGTCTCACCGATGAGCTGCACGAGCCTGTAAATACCGCCAAAGGGCGGGAATGTGCCGAGCCTGATATCCGGAAAGCCGATCGTGATATCCTCGTCGCAGGCAATGCGGAAATCCGTACATAGTGCGAGTTCGAGTCCGAAACCGACGCAATGCCCGTTGATCAGCGTGAGGGTGGGAATATGCAATCTCTGGATGGAAAGCAATACCTCTGCAATCAGGCGGGTATACTTTCTGAGTTTGCGATCGTTGTGTTCTTCACCGAGATCGGCGATCTCGTGTCCTGAAACAAAGATGTTATCGAGGGCGCTGGTCAGGATGAGTCCTTCGCAGACAGGGTATGAACCCATGGTTTCAAGAACGTTTCCCAGCTCTTCAAGGACCGGCAATTTAATAAAATTGTTCGGTGCTCGGTTGATCTTTATGATGTGGATATTTTCCGTGTCTTCCTGGAGAATAAATTGATTCATGACAGCACTATAACCGGCTCAATACTATTTTTCAATGAAAATTTATATGTTGTATGGTACGCCGTGGCTGATGTGAGTCTGTCCTGTGGTTCATGCGCTGGGGGGCATTGCGATCACGCCGCATACCAGTGAAACGGTGCAGGGATGTTTAATTTTGTTGAATTATTTTTCCGATGCTGTATATTCAACAGGACGATACTTTTTATATATAATTTTTTTCGGTTATAAGAATAATGACAATAAAAAGTCGCCCTTATGAATACTGATCAAAATTTATTTAAGAACTATTCACTCTTATTAAGGAGTCTGCGTCATCCTGCGTTTTTAGTTGATGCAAAAGAAAAAGTACGTGAAATCAACGCACCGTTACGGCAGGTCATCATTGCAATGCATGGAGCCGTCGATGATCTTGATATCCATACGATTCTGAAGCTGAACGGATACCATGCCAAGTTTAAAATAGCACAATGGCAAGAAAATGGAATTTCAGTGTTGAAACATAACCATGTGCAGGTTATGCATGTCTCTATCATGGGTGATAGTTCTGCCTACGCCGGTGGTATCGTGGTTATTCTGCGCGACGGCCTGACCGACACTCTGTTCTATGAAACCAATGCCGTCCAGGAAAACGTTCTGCTCAATCGGGAGAGTCGGGGCGGCAGGTATGCAGGTGCGAAAACAGGAACACTGAAAGATGTTCTGAATACCATCGAAAAGACCTTTATTCAGCAAACGCTCAACCAGACGCAGAACAGATCGGAAGCCATCAGGCTTCTCGGGGTGTCCCGAAGAACGTTCTATTACAAAATCAGAAAATACCGTCTTCTATAAGCCTGCGTTCTTTGGATTTCTGATCGAAGACTCGAGCTCTTGTGCAGATGCCGTCGCTGTACCAAGTTTGCCGACAACAATCCCCGCCGCATGATTAGACAGTATACAGGCATCTATCCACGGCGCCCGGACCGCAAGGGCGAGCGACAGTGTGGCAATGACCGTATCGCCGGCGCCGGTCACATCGTAAACCTCTTTTGCAATGGTCGGTATATGGCGTACGGTTCCGTCCTTTTGAAACAGGCTCATGCCGTACTCTCCCCGTGTTATCAAGAGCGCATCCGTCGTATATTTTTTCAGGAGGAGCATGCCGGCCTTGATGAGGGTTTTCGTGGAGTTTATTTCAAAACCGCACGCCTCTTCAGCTTCTTTCTGGTTCGGGGTGATGACGCTCACACCCTTGTAGTATCTGAAATTCCGTATCTTTGGATCAACGGACACGATCAGCCCGTTCTTTTTTTTGAATCCGAGGATCGTTGAAATGAGGCCTTTGCTGATCAGCCCTTTGCCGTAGTCTGACACGATGACGGCGTTGCACTGGGGCAGCAGGGATGCGAGCATGTCCTTGACCTTTGCATACGATTTTTTTGAAAGGTCGTCTTTCGACTCGCGGTCGAACCTGACAACCTGCTGGTGTTGTGCAACAACCCTGGTCTTGATCGAGGTATGCCGTGCCTCGTCCACGACGATGTTGTCCGTATCGTAGCCGCCTTCCTTGAGCAATTCCATGAAACGTTCTCCGTTGTAATCGCTCCCGATAACACCGAGGAGAAATGCCTGTCCGCCAAGTGCATGTATGTTTTTGAGCACATTTGCAGCACCCCCGAGCATGACGTCCTCACGGGTGACCTCGACCACGGGTACCGGCGCCTCCGGTGAGATGCGGGATACCTTCCCCCAGACGAACTCGTCAATCATGATATCGCCGATCACGAGGACTTTTCCCCGTTTAAACGTATGAATCAGGTTCAACAACCGCTCAGTATCATTCATAAAGTATGCCCCCTTGCAAGGATGAGCTCTGTATAACGGAAAATGGGCTCAATATCAATAGCTTCGATACACCGGAGCATGGTGTCCTCATCGCAGGGATAGCTGGTGCAGGTGTCGCATGGCCGGGGCGGGGTGATGGCGAGATAATAATCGCCGGCCGGCTTCCATTTCGCGAGGTGTTCGCTGAGACGGTGCATGGGCGGGTAGATGATAATGCCCGGGGTATGGACTGCGTCCGCTATATGGCACGGACCGCTGTCGTTACCGATAAACAGAGCGGCATGCCGCAGAAGGCAGGCGATCTCGTGGAGAGGGAGGCCGATGGCAGTGGTGACGCGTGCGTTGTTCTTCGGGAGCTCGGCGAACGACGCAATCCGCGCGGCATCGGTCTTGTCACCGATGATGCAGCAGGACATGCGGTACTGTCGGGTGAGCCGTTCGATGATACCGGCGTAACGTTCGGTGCTCAGGCCCATACCTTTCACGCTGATTCCCCCGGGATGAAGCACAACGTAGCCGGCGGGGGAGGTTTCTTTCAGTGTCCTGATTCGCTGCATCACAGGATCGTCCTTGCAGCTGCCGGGACCCAGGTCCAGGGACAGATCTGTGTCCTGTATCCCGAGCGGTGCCAGCAGGGACATGTTCAATGCGACGATGTTGGTCCCTTCGATGTAGGGCACGCTGTCGGTCAGCAAAAGAGGTTTTCCTCCGGTTTGAAACCCGATCCTCCTCCGCGCCCCGGAAAGCCAGGCGATGATCTCGCTCCGGAGAAAACGTTTGACCACCAGAACAGTGTCGAAGTGCCGTTTTCTCAGGTCACGGATAAAACCGAGGTACGAGATCAGGTTTTGGTGGACACCGTGCATGTCGTACACGATCCGTTCATCGATCCACGGAATGTCCCTGAGGAGATCGTCAATACCGGGTGAAACGATCATGGCGATGAACGACGACGGATAGGCTTTGCGCAGCGCCCGGACAGCCGGGATACTCACGAGCGTATTGCCGATGGAACCGAACCGGATGATGAGGAAGCGATCCATATTATACGGACAGGATGGACATCCCCAGTTTATTTCTCAGAAGGAAGTGTCCGTCGGACAGGTAAAATTGCAGTGCGTCCTGCATGAGTTCGGATGTCATGAAAATATCCTTTCTCTTTTCCTTGTTCGAAAGAAGAGCGGTGTCCCCGATATGCCACTTGATCAGCGCTGAAAAGATTGGTTCCGGATCCCCGGTCAGGAAGATCGCGGTCCTGACGCCGGTCATCTCGATCCCTTTGAACCATTCATCGATGTACTGGGCCGGCATCTTCAGATATTTTTTGACCGGTTCATCCAGCGCGGCACGCTGCTTTTTCGTCAGCATTGTCGACAGAGCGCCGATCACCGCCTGAAGATTCGGGTTTTTATCATCAGGGGTTGTTGCCGATGGATTGAGCACTTTGACCAGGGCATCGATGAATAATGTAAATTTTTGCTTTCCGAGTTTGCCGGGCAATACGAAACCGGCACGCAGTGACGTCAGGTACTCCGCGAGAATGAACGACCGTTCTTTCGGTGTGAAACCTGACAACGAAGGCCCATGGACGATCAGGGAGGGAGGGTCCGTGTTTTCAATGGCCGGTTTGAAGTTCCCGTTTGTGGTCTGATAAACATCAAGGTCTTTTATGCCAAGGGCCTGCACCAGAGGACCGTACTCGTGCCATGCGGGTGATTTTGCCGTGACACGATCCTGTTTTCCGACACCGTACAACTTGATATCCGGTTTGAACAGGCTTCCGCCGTAATCCGGGAATACGTTAAGGATGTCTTTCAGAGGACCCCTGGTTTTGATATGGGTGATATGGGAAACAAAGAGATCGTCCGTAACCGGGAGCTTGGGCAGCTGGGGCTGTTTGCCTTTGTTTGCCTCGACGAATATCCGTTCCAGGTCCTTTTCTTCACCGAGCAGTTTCAGGGTGCTCCAATAGACAAATACCCTGTCGTAGTCTTTTTTTTGTTCATAATATTTTGCGAGAAACCGTATGGCGGACATGTTGACCGGATCATATTTCAAGACGATTCCGTATTCCCTGACGGCATCCGTTGTCATGGCTTTGTTCCTCGAGAGCAGCTCTGCGAGCGCACTGTGGGCGTTGATATCGGATGGGTCGACATTCAGTATGGTCTGATATTGCTGGATGGCGAGTTCGGGATTGTTGATCTTTACGGCGTATAGTTCTCCGAGCTCACGGACGAGCGGGAGGACTTCCTTGGGTTCCTTGGGCAACAGTACCTTGACAAATTTCTGGTACAACTCCGCTTTACCGGCGAGGTTGTCCTGCAGTTCGAATATCTTTCCCAATCCCCTGATAACGGGAATGGATGAAGGTTCTTTTTTCAGTGCCTCGAGATAATATTTCTTTGCAGTGTCCATGTCGTTCTTGAATTCGATGTAGACGTCACCCAGTCGCATGGCCGCGGTCACAAAATTACGGCTGTTTTTCTCGATGCTCAGGAGTTTCAGCAGTATCTCTATTTCATTGTCAACGTTGGACTGTTCACGGTATATCTGGATCAGCTCGTTGTATATCTGGATGTTCTCCGGCAGGATGGCCATGGCTTCCCGCAGGAGGGGAACGGCCCCGTTCAGATCGTAGGTCTTATCGTGCTTCAACTTCGCAATCTTGATCAATACCTGTGCCCGGTCGGAGGGCTTTTCCGTTATTTTCGATAATTTGGTGAGCACCTCGATTTCGAGTTCATAATTTCCCAGCGTGGATGTCAGCTCATCGAGGGTTATAAGGCTCCCGATATCCTTACCGTCGATATCGACAGCCCTGATAAGGTACTCGACCGCCTGCTGAATGTCGCCGAGCCGCTTGGCTGTATCGGACAGCGTTTTGTAAAGAGGGAGGAGCTGCCCGGGCAGCAATTCGTTTTCATGGGCGTAGGTGATGTTTTTGAGCGTATCATATGCCTCTTTATACAATCCATTCGCGTACGCTGATTCCCCGTACGCGAGGCGGTAATCGATACTGGAAGGATTGAGCGTGTGTGCAGCCTTGTATGCATGGTAAGCCTCATTCTGGGATCCCTTGTCTTTGAGCAGGTTTCCATACTCGAAGTTTATCTCTGCTTTGCTTTCATCGGGCAGATCGGTGAGCCGGGCAGCCTGCTTATAGAACACGACGGCCTTGTCGGCGAGCTGTTCCGATACCGCGAGCCGTGCTGCTTTGAGCAGGATGTCGCTGTTGCTGTTATCGAGGGCCAGCACGGCCTCGTAGGACTGGATCGCCGCTTTCC
>JAJYYW010000059.1 GCA_021800575.1 bacterium | reverse complement strand
CCGTGAACAAGCGCCATCGGACTGCCTCCGAGATCGAATACCCCGGTCCTGACATCGAACCCGGCTTTCTTCGCTGATTGTTCGTCCATGCCGACCTGTGCGACAGGGGGCTTCGAATAAACGACAGACGGTACGAGGGACGGATCAAAGATTGTGCGTGCGCCGAGCATGTTCTCGACCGCTATCATGCCCTGGTGGAACGCTGCATGAGCGAGCAGCCTGATACCGTTGACGTCCCCCGCAGCATAGATCGTATCGATGCTCGTCAGCAGTGCCATGTTCACGTCGATCCAGCCTTTTGATAACGACACGCCAATGGACTCCAGACCGAGTCCTGCTGTGTTCGGCGTGCGGCCGGTCACGACAAACACCTTGTCAACGTTGAGGGTACGCCCGGCCGATGCGGCACTGCCCGGGGTCGCCTCGATCGCGATCCCGATCCCTTTGTCCGATGCTGACAGGGCAGTCGCCCTGCCGGACAGAATAACCTCGATGCCCATGTCCTCGAGTGTGCTCTTTTCAAAGGCGCTCAGGCCGGGATCCATCAGGGGCAGGAGCCTGTCCATAAATTCTACGATAACAACCTTCTTCGCACCGAACGCCTTCAGGATCGTTGCATACTCGATGCCAATGGCACCGCCGCCGATAATAGCGACGTTTTCGGGGATCTCCTTGAGGTCAAACAATCCGTCGCTCGACAGGACACCTTCAAGACCGATACCCTCGATGGGAGGAACGGCAGGGATGGATCCGGTTGCAACCAGCATAAACCGTGCGTTTATAGCATCCCGTCCGTTTATCCTGACGGTGGACCGGTCCACGAACTGCGCCCTGCCCTTGATAACACGGACCTTCTGCGCATCGAGCAGTGCGCGGATGCCTGCGCGTATGTAGCCCACGACATCGTGCGTCCTTGACAGGACCTGGCCGAGGTTCAGTTTCGTCTGTACCTCGAGACCCATATCGTTCCATTTGCTGGACGACAGGATTGGTGACACGACTTCGAGCATTGACTTGGTCGGTATGCATCCGCGGTTTGTACACACCCCGCCGAGCTTGTCCATTTCAATGACCACGGCCTTTGCGCCGAGCTGTGCCGCACGTATGCCTGCCAGGTATCCTGCAGGCCCTCCCCCGATGATACAGACATCATAATCCATAGTGATACTCCGTTTTTTTTACCCCGATACTCCGCATCGTACTCAGACTCCCAGCACCACGTACGGGTTTTCTATGTACTGTTTTATCGTGGTCAGGCACTGGGCTGCCGGTGCACCGTCGATAACCCGGTGGTCAAAGGTGAGACTGAGGACCATCGTGGACGTCGCGGCGATTGCATCGTTCACGACCCAGGGCTTCTTCACGATCCTGCCGACCCCGAGTGTCGCGGACTGCGGCGGGTTGATGATGGGCGTGAACATGTCAATACCGTACGCACCGAGATTGGTCAGCGTAAAGGTGCCCCGGGACATCTCTTCATACGTCAGCTTGCCGGTTTTCGCCCGCTGGATCAGATCCTTCGATTCCCTGGATATCTGAACGATGCTCCTTCGGTCCGCATCGGCTATCGCCGGCACGATCAACCCGCCCTCGATGGCAACGCCGATGCCCATGTGGACAACGTTGTAAACCCTGATACCGTTCTCCTCGAGTGACGCATTCGCCAGCGGATGTTTCTTCAATGCCATGGCGACCAGCTTCACCAGGATATCGTTGATCGTGATCTTGTCCGAGGGGTACAGCAGGGCCAGTGCGCTCTTGAGCTTCAGCAGCTCTTCGGCAACGACCTCCATGCCGAGCGTAACCGGTGCAACGGTACGTGCGCTATAGCTCATACGCTCCGCCACCGCGCTCCGGATGTCGGTCATCGGCAGCAGAGTGGACTGCTCTCCCGGGGCGGTCGGGACGGCATCAGCGGACTGCCGGTCAAAACCCGCGACGTCCTGCGCGTAGAGTTTCCGGTCCCCGGCCTGCTGTGCGACCTGTTCCAGCGGAACAGCGCGCTCTGCGGCAATCTTGCGTGCATACGGTGTTGCGGGGATCGCACCGGTGTCATGTCCCTGTGCAGGCACGGATTGTTTACCTGCAGCTGCGGCAGGGCTTTCGGCCGAATGATTGAGGACGTCCGCCTCGGTTATCCTTCCTCCGGGTCCGGTGCCTTTCACCTGCGCTATATCGATACCCTTTTCCCGTGCGAGTTTTTTCGCCGCAGGACTTGCCTTGACCTCGTGTGCCATTGCTGCACCAGGCGCAGGAACCGTGTCCGTCTGAGCACCCGCTGACGCTGCGGCTTCAACGATACCTTTTTTGTCGATCTCGTACACCGGCGGTTTCATATCAGGAAGCGGCTCATCTTTGTCACCCAGGAGTCCAACAATACCGGACACCGGTACAATCGCGCCGGGTGCTGCATAGATGATCCTGACATACCCTGAGTTCTTGGCTTCAACATCAATGGTGACTTTCTCCGTTGATATCTGAAACAGCGGCTCTCCTGCCACAACCTGCTCCCCAACCAGTTTATACCACTTGATAACCTTGCCTTTTTTCATCACCAGCCCAAGCTTGGGCATCAGAATATGCGAGATCATCAGTTATCCCAGCAGCTGTTTGACCGCGGCAGCGATGCTGTCCTCGGTCGGGTACATGACTTCTTCCAGCACCGGTGAAAACGGTATCGGGCAATCTACACCGCCGAGCCGTTTGATCGGGGCGTCCAGGTAATCGAGCGCGTCTTCGGCGACCCGTGCTGCAATTTCAGCGCCGATGCCGCCGGTGCGCGCACCCTCTTCCACAGTGATGAGCTTCTTCGTTTTTTTCAGGGAATTGATGATCGTCTCCATATCGAGGGGATTGAGCGTCCTTGGATCGATGACCTCCGCCTCGATACCTTCGCCGGCGAGCATGTCAGCGGCCATCATGGCCTTCTTTACCATGGCCAGCACGGCAATGATCGTGACGTCCTTGCCCTGCCGCTTCACATCTGCCTTGCCGAACGGCAGGGTATACTCACCGTCGGGGACCTCGCCGCCCTCGTAGTACAGCATCTTGTGTTCGAAGAACAGGACCGGATCGTCCATACGTATGGATGTTTTCAGCAGGCCCTTCATGTCGTACGGCGTCGATGGCACCGCTATCTTGATACCCGGTATATGCATGAACAGTGCTTCAGGACTCTGGGAGTGCTGTGCGCCGGCGGACAGTCCTGCGCCGGACGGCGTGCGGATGACCATGGGAACCTTTGCCTGTCCCCCGGTCATAAACCGGGCTTTCGCCATGGTGTTCACAATCGGGTCCATCGCATCCATGAGAAAATCTGCAAACATGATTTCTGCAACCGGTCTCATACCGGTGAGCGCTGCTCCGATGGACGCGCCTATAATCGCATTTTCGCTGATGGGTGAATTGCGGACCCGCTCTGCACCGAACTCATCGATAAGACCGTCGGTAACCCCAAAGGTCGCCTGCTCGAGGTCTTCACCGAGCAGGAATACGGTCTTGTCCCTTCTCATTTCCTCTATCAGGGCTTCGCGGATCGCATCCTTGCCTGTCATTAATCTATTCTCTGCCATGATAACCTCCTCTGGATAAAGACATTCAAAATTAAATATTAAATATTCAATATTGAATCTTTAATTTTTTTTAGTTCATTATATTTAATCTTTAATTTTTAATCTTTAATTTCTTTAAACGTACACATCCCGTGTCAAGCTTGCCGGATCCGGCGTTGGACTTCCGCTCGCGAACGTGACCGCGGCTTCTATCTCCTTGAGGATCTTCGCCTCTATCGGATCGATCTCCGTGTTCTTGACCTTGAATTCCTTGATCAGTTTTTCTTTGAACAGCTTGATCGGGTCCCGTTTTTCCATCCATTCCTCGACCTCTTCCTTGGTCCGGTAGGTTTCAGGGTCGCCGATGTGGTGCCCGTGGAAACGGTAGGTCTTTGCCTCAATCAGGGTAGGTCCTTTGCCGTCCCGCGCCCGTTTGACCGCTGTCGAAACGGCTTCGTAAACGGCGAGGACATCCTGGCCGTCGACCACGACTCCGGGCATATCGTACGCCTTTGCCCGCACGGCTATGTCCTTGAGCTTCATGTGCTGTGCAAGGGGAGTCGCTTCACCGTACAGGTTGTTTTCGCAGATGAAAATGTTGGGTAGTGACCAGAGGGAAGCGAGGTTCATCGCCTCGTGGAACTTACCCTGGTTCGTGGCTCCGTCTCCGAAAAACGTCAGGACCACCTTGTTGTTGTGCTGAAGCTTGGCCGACAGCGCCGCGCCGTTCGCCACGATGATGCCCGCGGCAACGATGCCGTTTGCACCGAGGCTTCCAACCCCCATCTCGGTGATATGGAGACATCCGCCCCTGCCTTTGCAGCTTCCTGTTTCCCGTGCGAACAATTCCGCCATCATCTTGTCCGTCCGACCGCCCTTCGCTATCAGGTTGGCATGTCCACGGTGCGTCGAGCCTATGTAGTCGTCGTGATTAATCGCCGCACACGCTCCTGCCGAAACAGCCTCCTGGCCAGAGCCGAGGTGAATGAATCCCGGAATATTCCCGTCTTCGAACTGCCGTTTTACTTCCTCTTCGAATGTCCGTATCCTGAACATGGTCGCATACAGATTGAGCGCCAAAGACTTGTCCATGGTGACCTCCTTCATTCTGGTATACCTTTTTCCTTAAGACTGACCTTGTACAAGTTTATGAGTTTCGGCATCAGCGGCGTCAGTTTCAGGATACTCGCGATGTTCCCTTCTGTCTTTATTTTGCGGCTCGAGAACGCCCAGATGAGATTGAGCTTTCCGATCAGCAGGTTCTGGAAGTCATCACTATTCATCTTGAGGGCGGCCTTGGGTTTGTCCGGGTATCCTTTGGTGATAACGACATCCGTGCCCGATGTGCAGTCGAGGGAATACCCCAGATCGAGGTCGCTGGCCTTGAGTCCAACGACCATACCGAGATTCTTCCATCCTTCGAACAGATCGTGGTCCGTCTTCGTCTTCAAAAGAAATTCATAAAGAAACTCGTCCGCCTTTTGTTTGTCCGCTTTGTACGGAAATGCCATACAGCCTCCTTATCTTTTTTAATTTCAAGTTCGGATTCTGGATCTTTATTTTGAATCTTGAATTTTTAATCTTGAATCCTGTACCCTCACCGGATGATACCCTATGTCCATAGAGATATTGTTCGCCACCTGCTTGATTTTTTGGACCAATGTCTCAACGCGGGCATCCTTGCCGATCAATTCCATGGATGAAATACTGATCGCCGCGATGACCTGGCCGTCACTCTGAAAAATGGGTGCAGCAATACAGACAAGGCCTCTCAGGCTTTCTTCCCTGTCGACCGCGTGCCCGGCCTGGCATATTGCATGCAGTTCCTTCCTGAAAGCTCCCGGATCAACGATCGTATTCATGGTCAGCCGTTCGAGCGGGTGCGTAAGAAAGTCGTCCAGTTCTTCGTCCGGCATCTGTGCCATGAGAACCTTGCCCAGACCTGTTGCGTGCGGCGGAATGCTCATGCCGGTCTGCAGGATCGCCATGTAGGACGAAGGCGGCTGTACATCCAGAACGATGTAAATGTTTTGCCCTCTTCTGATCGCAATATGGACAGGCTCTTGTTCTTCCTGAGATAATCGTTCAGCCCACAGCCGTGCAACCGTGTGCAGCTCCATGCCGTTTAAATACCTGAAACCAAGTTCAAACGCCCTGATCCCAAGCCTGAAACCATTGTCCTTTCCCTTTTCGACAATCTCATACTTACAGAAGGTCTTTAACAGCCCGGATATCGTACTCTTCGGATATCCGAGTTTTTTGCTGATCTCCGTTACGGTCAGTACGGGAAACAATACAAACAGCCCGAGGACCTCAAGGGCTTTTTCCAGAGATCTATAGGGGCTGTAGTCATTCTGTAAGTCATTATGACCAACGCCTATTCGTTCAATAGTATCAATCGCCATATCTTACAATTGAACTTATTGTTATTATATAGAGATGTCAATAATTTTTTAGATTAACGTAGAAACCCACCGTCTTTGACGGTGGGTATGGAGAGTTGGCTTTGCCAGTTTTCTGTCATTCCCACCCCGTATCAAGTACGGGGTAAACTCCAGTGGGAATCCAGAAATTTTATTACGAAAATGATGAAGAACTGGATTCCCGTTTCCACGGGAATGACATTTTGTGGATTTTCAGAAGCCACCACCTTTGGTGGTGGTCGGTCACCGTCCTCTACAACAATTATAATCAACCTGGGAATTGCTCTGGGGTTAAGACGAATCCCGGAACAATGGTTACTGTTGTTTTGATTTCTTCCTGGAATTTTTTGAGAATTTTCTGATAATGATAGGCAGGGCAAAAATCGCTATGATCAAAAAGAACGAGAGAAATGATATAAAGTTGAGTTTCATGTTTGCAAGGCGGTCTCCAAGATAGCTCAGCGCAAACGACCAGGGCGTCATGCCGATGGCAGTACCGATGAGGAAATCGGAAAACGTAATATTGGACAACCCTGCACCAAGGTTAAACACGTCGAACGGCAGAGACGGGACCATTCTGAAAAACAATACGACCTCCAGTCCGTGCACATTGGTGAGCCGGCCGAGGGCCTTCGCCTTGTTTCCGAGGACCTTGACCACGAAGTCCCTGCCAAGCCGCCTCGATAATTGATATGCGATCGCAGCACTGATCACAGACCCGATGATAGCATATACAGCGCCGTAAAACGGCCCGAACACGAGTCCTGCAGCAAGTGCAAAAACGGACGATGGGAACGGAATGACAGCCTTCACGGCAAACGCAAGGATAAATACCAGCGGTGCCCAGTACCCGAATGCCAGAAAAAAGGCCTTGAGCTCGCGGGGGTCCGTATACTTTTTCAGGGGCGTGTTGTACACGACAATGGTTGCAACCGCAAAAATGGAGATCAGCAGCACAACCTTCGCCACGGTTTTTTTATCGAGCCTGTCTTTTAAAAACTTGCCAATTTTCACACAATGTGTGTATCAATGAACAGGGACGAATGCAAATAAATCTATAGAGAGGCTGGCATGAAAGCGATCGGTATCATCCACAATCCACGATCCAAAAAAAACATGAAGCACCCGTCAACGGTCGACTCGCTGAGGGATATCGTGGGAACCTACGGAACGGTGTTTGCGCCGTTTTCCCTTGAAGAGCTGACCGAGGTCGCGAAAGAAATTAAGAGAGACCGGTATGAAATCATCGGGATCAATGGCGGGGACGGAACGAACCACCAGATCATAAGCCGCATTATCGATATTTACCGGGAAGAACGTCTGCCGCTGCTCGCGCACCTGCGGGGCGGGACCATGAACACCGTCTCCAACGCGCTGTATGGTATCAAGGGCTCGGTATCGGGCATCACCAAAAAACTCGTCGAGCATTACCGGGATGACAGGCCGTTCAAGACAAAGACGAGCAAGGTTTTAAATATCAACGGGAAGTACGGTTTTATGTTCGGCACGGGTTTTGTGGCCAATCTCATGGACGTCTATTACGACGGCGGAAACCCCGGACCGGTGAAGGCCCTCCAGATTATTTACAAGGCCATTGCGTCAGCCATCCTGTCGACGGATTACGTGAACAAGCTGTTTGCACCGATACACGCAGAGGTAGATCG
>JAJYYW010000058.1:7062-7670 GCA_021800575.1 bacterium | reverse complement strand
AGAACAATGTTAAAGTTGATATGATAATGACGGTTCCCGGATGTCCGCTGGTGGATTACATTCTCATGAGTGCAGAGTCCAGGATTAAGGGTATAGAAGGTATCGGGGCGGTTGATGTGAACCTGCTCGATGAGCCATGGACACCGCCCTGGGCAAATGATGCTCAGGAGCCTGCAAAATAAAAAAAGGAGTAATGAGATGAGATTATCTTCCAGAGCACGCTACGGCGTGCGGGCAATGGCGCGGCTTTATAAAGACTATAAGGGCCTTCCCATATCCCTGAAAGACATAGCACACATGGAAATGATTGATGAGGCGTACCTTGCCCAGTTGCTGCTGAAACTGAAAAACTTCGGTCTGATCGCAACGGAACGGGGCAAGAGCGGTGGATATATGCCGGCTCGGGACGCAGCTGAGATTACACTCATGGATATTCTCAACGCTGTCGAGGAGGAGATCATGCCGCTCGAGACCGTGGAGGTCACCGACGACCCCCACCCGCGCCCCACCTACTGGGAGATGTGGGGGCTGCCCATGTTCGACCTGCACGACGCGGCCGGCGTGCTGTATGAGATCAACGAGTGCCGCACGGCCTACCCGGAGCGCTA
>JAJYYW010000058.1:0-7052 GCA_021800575.1 bacterium | reverse complement strand
ATGCCGCTCGAGTGTTTTGTCAATATCTCCATTTGTCCTCTTACCTCGAGCTGTTTTACAAAAGACTTCTGGTTTAATCTCAAGCAGGAGATCGAAAAGGCACTATCCGGAATAACCCTGAAATCCATCATCGATCGACACGAAGCACTTCCCGGTATGTATAAACCAGACAAGGAAGTTCAAAAGCAGGCATAAGAGGTCCTACCCGCACCTTAATGTTTTGTTTTTTTCTCTCCTGATTTACCGGCGATTGCAAGAAGGGCTTCAAGTTTTTCTATCCTGAATGGCTTTTCGATGTAAAACAAGGTGCCTATCTGGAAGGCCTTTTCCATGGTCTGCTGTGCTCCATAGGCTGTCATGACGATCACAGCCGTTTGCGGCCATTGCTGTTTGATTGTCTGGATAAATTCTATGCCGCTCATCTTGGGCATACGAACATCCGTCACGATGATATCATAGGTCGCTTGTTCGAGCTGTTTTAAGGCCTCAACAGGGTTGTAGACAGCCATAACATCAAGGTCCGGGTTGTCAGCCCTCAGCAGATCCGCTGTGTTTGTTGCAAAATATATCTCGTCATCGACAATCATGACTTTCATCCTCTATCTCCTTTGGTCCGGCATGTTTTGTAAGCTTGCCTGTGTTCATAGATATGCATAAAGCACAGGGTGTGCCAGACGATAGGAGGAGCTAACCCATTGATAACAGGAGGCTTGTTACAGCTATAGTTCAGAAGAACAGCTTAATTGTAAACACCCGTGTTGAAAAAGAATGCGGACAATAGGGCTTAGAACAATTCGGTTACTATTCCATCCATGACACACATACCCTTCACGGTAAGCTTGAGGGTGTTACCGGTGATCTGTATTAAACCGTCGTCGGCAAGGTGCTGGAGTAATTTTTGATTTTTTACGAGGTTTGTATTGATGCCTTTCCATGTTCTCAGGGAAAGGAATATATGCTCAAGGGTTTCTGCATCCGTGTCCAGTACCTCGACCCTGCTAATCGGAAAGGCCGGGTTACTGTCGCTGCCCAGTACCTTTTCCGTGTAAACGGACGGGGGGTATGCGTTTTCATACCGTGCCTGTGCTGTCATACCGATCCAGGGAAGGCCCGTTTTGAAGAAGCCATGTGCACCTGAACCGATGCCCAGGTAATCACCGCGCTGCCAGTAGTTCATGTTATGGACGGATTGAAAACCCGGTTTTGCAAAATTAGAAACCTCATAATGTTCGTATCCGGCGCCAATCATTTCCTCGTGAACCCTCGTGTAGAGCTCCTGGAACGAATCATCATTGAGGGGTTTGAAAATCTTATCCATGGACAACGGAGTTCCCTGTTCTATGGTCAGGTAGTAGAACGATACATGCTCCGGTGCAATCTTTTTTATGCCGTCCAGTTCACGTGCGATGTCCTGTGACGGGATGCCGTAGATCACATCGACATTGATGTTTTGGAATCCCGCACTCCGTGCTTTTTCGATGGCGGTAAATGACGATTGTACGTCATGGAGCCTGCCGAGGGATTTGAGGACGTTGTCGTCAAAGGACTGCAGACCGATGCTGAGCCTGTTTATCCCGAGATTATACATGGCTTTCAATTTCTCCGTTGATATACTTTCAGGGTTGGCTTCAATAGTGATTTCAACAGGGTCTTTGACATTCAAGGAGACACTAATGGCTGCAATAATCTGCTTGAGCTGTGCCGGTTCCAGCAATGAAGGGGTACCCCCACCGATAAAAATACTTTTGATTTCGCGGTTGGACAGGAAGGGTTTGTAAAGCTTGAGCTCTGCCTGGATCCCTTCTATATACGTATCAAGATCCTTAACCTCCGGTGCCGATGACAGGAAACTGCAATACCTGCACTTTTTTTTACAGTATGGTATATGTATGTAAACGGAATATGAATCCATAATATGATTGTAATATACTATCGGGATCACACAAATGCAAGCTTATGATAATCTTGAACCAGTGCGCCGAACGCTGGAAACCCTGTCCGGTGCTTTTGATCTGAACCAGCGTATTGCCGACGATCCTGTCGAACTCCCGCACCGGTATCAGCGGCAGCAGGATATAGAGACGGCCGGGTTTATAGCATCCTGCCTCTCCTATGGTAAGGTGGCACTGTTCAAACCCGTGATTGAACGCATACTCCTTGGTGCTGGAACCAGCCCCTATGATTTTTTTTACAATTTCAGGGTGCATCGGCAGGCATACCTGTTTAACGATATACACTACAGAATGAATACGTCGCATGACATTACAGCTTTTTTACACTTACTTTCCCTCTTCCTCCGTCGCTATGGCACCCTTGGTGATTTCTTCAGGACGAATTTCAAGGAGGGCGATCCGACAGTGCTCAATGCACTTTCCCGGTTTGTTCACGCCTTCTATGCAGGCAACACGTCAGCGGTTTATGGGAAGAACAAGCGACCGTTCGGGCTGATCCAGATGCTGCCGTCGCCGGACAAGGGCAGTACGTGTAAACGGCAGCTTATGTTTTTACGATGGATGGTGAGGGGAGGGGACGGGGTTGATTTTGGATTGTGGACGTTTATACCGCGTGACAGACTTGTTCTGCCGCTCGATACCCATACAGCACGTATGGCAATGCGTTTACGTCTTACGGAGAGAAAAAGTATGGATATGAAGACTGCTATAGATATCACGAACAACCTGAAGAAGTTTGACCCGGATGACCCTGTCAAATATGATTTTGCCCTGTGTCATTTCGGCATATCAGGGCACTGTCCGGCACGGCGCACGGCCCGTTTATGCAGTGCCTGTCTCTTCAGGAAGGTCTGTTTTTATGAACCGGTAAATCCGTCAATACGACAGGGAAATTGAGTGATGATCGATATTCCCGTGTCCCGGCCAATAAAAGATTAAAAATGGAGCTGAAGGGGATCGAACCCTCGACCTCTACAATGCCATTGTAGCGCTCTCCCAAACTGAGCTACAGCCCCGCAATCGGTGTATAGCACGTACGGAAATAAAATCTTATTTGGACGTCTGTTCCTGCTGATGGGTTTGATGTAATTCTTCTTTCAGGTTCGACAGTTTGCTCTCAAGCTCCTTCAAACGTTCGATGGAAGAAGAAAATACTTTCACATCGTCAAGCCCTGTTTTTGCAGTTGCGTAGAACTGGTGTCCAAGCTCATAAACGGATAAATTATACTGTCTGGTCATCTCGTATAACTGTATCCTTGTTTTAACAAAATGTGCATAGATGACCGCATTTTGTTTAACAACATCCATGAGTTTTTCCAATTTTTCCTGAATCTTTATCTCACCCATATTTTTTATATATAACAAATGAAAGGAAAAAAGTCAAATTTTACCTGTACCATGCACTGTACAGCCGTTCAATCTCCCGAATAACAGCTTCATCTTATCTCCCGACTTCCTGCCCGGGGCGGTCTCCACGCCGCTCGATACGTCAATCGCTTCAGGATTAAAGGTGTTGACGAGTTCACACACATTGTCCGGCGTAATGCCGCCGGACAGGATATACCTGATGTCCGGGGACAGACCCTGTAACAGTGCATGATCAAAGCTTCTACCGGAGCCTCCGTACCGGCTGGTAGCACTATCAAGCAGGACGATCCGCAGTCCAGATGCGTTCACCTCGCGTATGGATGATGCATCCTTGATCCGGAACGCCTTGATGGCCTTTGTGCCGAGTTCATGGACCATGTCCAGCGGCTCATTGCCGTGCAGCTGGACGTAATCAAGACCTGTCGCGGCAACGATCGATCGTATCGTATCGATCGATGCGTCGACGAAGACACCCACGGTCGACACAAACACGGGCAGGCGGCGTATGATCTGTGCGACCTGTCCGGGGTTTATGTAACGCGGGCTGCGATCGTACAGGATAAATCCAAGTGCATCGGCGCCGTAATCGCACGCTGTCAGAGCATCCCCGAGAGAGGTTATGCCGCAGATCTTTACTTTTGTTTTTGCCATCGATGTAATCGCTTTATATCTGGAAAGAGCAGGGCACTGTCTTCAGTGCCCTGACATTCCACGGTATTTTATGAAATGACCTGGGGAAGGTCCTTGAGGGATTTTTTAATCTCGGCCTCGGGATACTCGTAATCCTGGAGTTTGCCCCGGAGGTAGCCGTCGTATGCTGCGAGATCGAAATGGCCGTGTCCACTCAGGTTAAACAGGATCACCTTTTCCTTGCCTTCTTCCTTCGCTCTCTTCGCCTCGTTGATCGCACCGAGGATTGCGTGGGCTGACTCGGGAGCGGGTATGATGCCCTCTGTCCTCGCGAAGGTTATGGCTGCCTCGAACACCGGAAGCTGATTGTACGCCACCGCCTCGATGATGCCTTCGTTATAGAACTGGCTGACCAGCGGAGAATCGCCGTGGTATCGCAGGCCGCCGGCGTGGATACCCGGAGGCATGAAGTTATGACCGAGCGTGTACATCTTGATCAGCGGTGTCAATCCTGCTTCGTCTCCGAAATCGTACGTGTAAGGTCCTTTGGTAAGGGTGGGGCAGGATGCGGGTTCAACAGCGATTGCCCGTACGTTTTTGCCGGCAAATTTGTCCATGAGGAACGGAAACGCGATACCTCCGAAGTTGCTGCCGCCCCCGCAGGAGGCTATGACGATATCGGGGTACTCGTTGATCTTCTTGAGCTGCTCTTTCGACTCAAGACCGATGACGCTCTGGTGGATCAAAACATGGTTCAGAACGCTTCCCAGGGAGTAGTTGGTGTCGTTGTGTGATGCAGCATCTTCCACCGCTTCGCTGATCGCAACACCGAGGCTGCCCGGCGACGAAGGGTCTGTCTCGAGGACCTTTCTGCCGGCATTCGTCAGGTCCGAAGGACTTGCATGGACATGACCGCCCCAGGTTTCCATCATGATTCTCCGGTATGGCTTTTGATCGTAGCTGACTCGCACCATGTAGACGGTGACGTCGATCCCGAGGAGTTTGCCTGCCAGGGACAACGCACTTCCCCATTGTCCTGCGCCGGTCTCGGTCGCAAGCCGTTTGATACCTGCCTTCTTGTTGTAAAACGCCTGGGCAACAGCTGTATTGGGCTTGTGGCTGCCCGGAGGGCTGACGCTCTCGTTCTTGTAGTAAATACGTGCAGGTGTTTTCAGGTACGCCTCGAGGTTGTGCGCCCTGATCAGCGGTGTGGGCCTCCACATGGCATATATCTTCAGCACCTCTTCGGGTATATCTATCCAGCGCTTGGTTGATACCTCCTGCTCGATCAACGCCATGGGAAAGATGGGCTTCAGGTCGTCGGGCGTTATCGGCTTTTTGGTGCCGGGATGAAGTACAGCCGCCGGTGGTTTTGGCATATCTGCCATGATATTATACCACCGCCGCGGTATTTCCGTTTCGTCCAAAAGAATCTTTGTCTGCATGTTATCTCCTTTCGATAAATGAGCTTATTCTGATTTTGTCCATGAACTCTTTTAATTTCTTTTCCGGGGACTCAGCGCGCATAAAAGCCTCTCCGATCAGAAATCCGTTAACACCGGATTTCATCAGTTCGGATATGATCTCCGTTGATGTTATCCCGCTTTCCGCTATTGTCAACAGGTGTTTTGGTATGTGTTCTATGATGCGTTCGACGACCGGGATACTGGTATTGAATGTCTCGAGGTTTCTCGAATTAATGCCGATGATCCTGCTCCCGGCATCAAGGGCGATGGCGAGCTCCTCCTCATCGTGTATCTCCACGAGGGGATCCATGCCGAGCTGCCGTGCGATCCCGAGGAAGTGTGCCAGCTCTTTTCCCAGAACTTTGACGATGAGCAGTACGGTATCGGCACCGGCCGCCCGTGCTTCATAGATCTGGAACTCATCGATGATAAATTCTTTCCGCAGAACGGGAATCGTGACGATGCTCTGTAGTGTGCGGAGGTCATCGAGGGTGCCGCCGAAATAGTGTTCATCGGTCAGGACCGACAGGGCAGCTGCACCCTCGGTTTCGAAGCCGCGCGCAATCCTGCGGATATCCGGTTGTCGGATCAGTTCTCCTTTTGACGGTGATTTCCTCTTGATCTCGGCTATGATGCAGGGCGGTGCGCTTTCTGCAATTGCCTTGTAAAACGGGCGCGCCGGCCGTGCTGCGTGAGCCGCCCGGACCATGGTGTCGGTGTCCGTCGCCTGTTTGAGGGCTTGAACTTCAGTTTTTTTATGGAGGATGATCTCCTCGAGGAAACGGCCGCTTCCGCTCATGGGTTTGAGTCCCCGGTGCTTGCGTTTCTGAATTCTTCGAGTTTCCGGAGGGCCCTGCCGGAATCGATGGTTTGCCGTGCACTGACCAGGGCCTTGTCCAAGGTGTCCGTGATGCCCGCGATGTACAGCGCAAAGGCGCCGTTGATCTCGGTCACATCCCTCATGGGGCCTTTGGCACCGCCGAGAATATCTTTCATGATCGAGGCGTTCTTCTGTGCGTCCCCGCCTTTCAGATCGTCCGGAGAGCACAGGGTGTATCCGTATTCGCGGGGATCGAATGTATACGTTCGTACCTTTCCATCCTTTAATTCCGAGATACTGGTTGTACCGCCGAGGGTTATTTCATCCGTAGCATCGCTGCCATGCACAACACAGGCTGTGACGCTTCCCAGACGATGCAGCACGCGGGCGATGGTTTCGGTGAGCTGTACGTCGTAGACGCCGATAAGCTGGTATTTCGTGCCTGCCGGGTTTGTCAAAGGTCCGAGCATATTGAAAATCGTCCTGATACCGATTTCCTTTCTGGGCCCTACGGCATACCTCATGGCCCGGTTATACAGCGGGGCAAAGAGGAAGCACAGACCCGTTTTTCTGAAAAGATATTCAGCCTTGGTGCTGTCCGCGTTGATATCGATACCGAGGGCTTCCAGCACGTCCGCACTGCCGCTCTTCGACGAGACGGAACGGTTCCCGTGCTTTGCCACTTTGACACCGGCAGCTGCAGCAACGAAAGCTGCGGCGGTGGATACGTTGAACGTGCCTTTTCTATCTCCGCCGGTACCGCACGTGTCGATGACGACATCCTGGTGCAGGTCAACCTTCAATGCCTTTTCACGC
>JAJYYW010000057.1 GCA_021800575.1 bacterium | reverse complement strand
TGACGGTGACGGGAGTATCCTCCCGTGGACCAGCGCGGAGATATAGCCTGCATACGTGTCCGTGAGGGCTGTTTTTGCATCATCGCCGGCAAAACCCAGGTCAACGAAGCTTGCGGCGGGAACGTTGCACTCGGCGCGGATGGTGCGTATTTTCGTTATGATCCCGATGACCGTATCGAGGTCCGCCGTGGAGGTGGAGTGTCCGCCGGGAACGGCAAGCTGTTCCGGATCCGGGTACGACGTTCGCAGAATGGACTCTTCCTGTCCGGCGTGATGTCCGGGTATGCCCAGCAGAATGTGGTATATTTCCTCGGTCACGAAGGGCGTAAAGGGGTGCAGGAGGCGGACGATGGTCTCATGTACGAACAGCATATTCGCGACCGGCCGCGTATCCGGTGAAGAGGCGGTATAGATCTTGACCATCTCGAGGTACCAGTCGCAGTACTCATGCCAGATAAACTGGTACAGTGCAGCTGCGGCGTCATTAAACCGGTAATTGTCGATCGCATCCCGTACGGTGACAGCCGTTGCGCAAAGCTTTTCGTTGATCCACGCATCGATGGGAACCTCGTTGTCCTGTTTCGGAGGATAGGTCACCCCGCTCTCTTCAACCTTCATCATGAGAAATCGTGTACTGTTCCACAGCTTGTTGATAAAATTCCGGTAACCGGTTATCCGTTGTTCCGAGAGTTTTATGTCCCTGCCCTGTGCGGCCATGGAAGCGAGGGTGAACCTGAACGCATCCGTCCCGTACTTATCGATGATCACGAGCGGATCGATCACGTTGCCTTTGGTCTTGCTCATCTTCTTGCCGAACTCGTCGCGCACCAGCGCATGGATGTACACATCTTTAAAGGGGACGTCTCCCATGAATTTCAGCCCCATCATCATCATCCGGGCGACCCAGAAGAACAGGATGTCAAAGGCCGTAATGAGGATGCTGGTCGGGTAATAATACGCAAGCTCAGGGGTCTTGTCCGGCCATCCGAGCGTTGAAAACGGCCAGAGTGCGGATGAGAACCAGGTATCGAGAACATCGTCGTCCTGGTGGATGCGGGTACTGCCGCAGTGTCCGCACGAAAGCGGTGGTTCTGCTGCAACGGTGACCTGCCCGCAGTCATCGCAATACCAGGCGGGGATCCGGTGTCCCCACCAGATCTGGCGGGATATGCACCAATCCTTGATATTTTCCATCCATTCGAAATAGGATTTTTCCCACTGCTGCGGTATGATCCGTGTCCGCTGCTCCCGGACAGCCCTGATCGCTTCCGCGGCAAGGGGTTTGGTTTTTACAAACCACTGGGTCGAAACCATGGGCTCGGTGACCGTCCCGCATCGGTAACACGTGCCTGCAGACAATGCATAGTCATCGGCCTTTGCCAGCACACCGAGCTTCTGCAGTTTCTCGAGGATCGCGATCCTCGCCCTGGAGCGGTCCATGCCCTGATACTTGCCCGCAGCCGCTGTCATCTTCCCGCTCTGATCGATGACCTGCAGGGAGGGCAACGAATGCCGCCTCGACATTTCGAAGTCATCGAAATCGTGCGCAGGAGTTACCTTCACCGCACCGGTGCCGAAATCACTGTGGACCGCGTGGTCCGCTATGACCGGTATTTCCCTGTCCACGATCGGCACAACCACTGTCTTCCCGATCGCATCCTTGTACCGGGGGTCGTCCGGATGCACAGCAACGGCCATATCGCCGAGCATGGTTTCAGGCCGGGTCGTCGCAACCGTTATCCCGCCGCTTTGTCCGGAAAACCGGTAGACGATGTAGTAGAGCTTGCCGGCCTCGTCTTTATGCTCCACCTCGAGGTCCGACAGTGCCGTAGAACACCGGGGGCACCAATTGATGATGTACTCACCACGGTAAATAAGGCCTTCATTGTACAGCCGGACGAACACCTCTTTTACGGCCCGGGAAAGCCCTTCATCCATCGTAAACCGCTGCCGGGACCAGTCACATGCCACCCCCAGTTTCATCAACTGGTTGACGATGGTGTCTCCCGATTGCTGCTTCCATTCCCACACGCGCTGGATGAACTTTTCCCTGCCGATCTTAAACCGGTCGAGGCCCTCTTTGGTGAGCTGCTTCTCCACAACGTTCTGGGTCGCTATACCGGCGTGATCCGTGCCCGGGATCCACACCGTGTTGTACCCCTGCATCATCTTGTAGCGCACCATAATGTCCTGCAGGGTGTTGTTGAGCGCGTGTCCCATGTGCAGAAAACCTGTTATGTTCGGTGGAGGGATAACGATGGAATAGGGACGCCGGTTGTCCGGCTGGTTATGGAAATAACCTCTGCGCAGCCATTCGGCGTACCAGGTGTTTTCGATGTTTTTATGGGTATATGCCTTGTCCATGTGCGTGTGCACTATGATGCTTCTCGGAAACCAAAGCCTGTGAGGCGTTCTCTGAACAGGAAAAAATAGTTTCTAAGCTTTTTTCTTGACCGTCTTCATCCTCTGGATTTCTTCCTTGATCATCGTCTCGGTCAGAGCGGGCACGACTTCCCATACGATCTTTTCGGCGACTTCCCGTATGACAGCGTCCGCCTTCTCGGAAACTATCTGCTGAATGGCCTCCGGTAGAAGTTCTTTGAGCATGCTCTCTATCCTGGCGGAGGACTGTTCAAGCAATTCCTCCCTGCTGAGGCTTATCTGCGGAGCTATTTCATTGTGCGTGACAATATCGGACTCCACGGGCTTCATGATGTCCTGCTCCTCAAACGTTTTTTCATAGGCCGGTTCCTCATGAGCCGGCTCTTCCGTCCGGACAGGCTCCGTCTCTTCCATCGCCGCTTCGAGATCACCGAACCCGACACTGCCTTCCCCGGATTCATCGAGAAGATCAGGGGATTTCGCTTCTTCTCCGGCCGGCTCTTCCAGGAGCTCTTCAACCGGAAGTCCTTCCACGATCTGTTCCTCCGGCGCCTGCAGATCGGAAACGGCCCCTGTTTTTTCCTCGCCCAGCGGAATGGTTTCCCAGCCGCTCTCATCACCAATGGTGTCCCCGGTTGCTGCGAACGACTCTGCTTCGGACAGTTCCCGTATTTCTTCCTTCTTCACGGGCCGTGCTGCAGGGGGAGGAGGCGGGGGCGGCGCAGGTGCGGCCTTCGGGGCCGGGGCGGGAGCCTGTCTCCGCGGAGGCGGCGGCGGCGGTACACCGGGTCGCGCGGCAGGAGGCGGCGCAGGCACCGGTTTTGCGGCCGCGGGCCGTGCCTCTGCCGGCTTTTTCACGGCAGGCCTCGACAACAGGGTGTTTACCTTGTCGATGAGTGCCTGTGTTTCAAAGGGTTTTGAGAGCCACGCATCTGCACCCGCCTGCTTCGCTTTTTGTTCGTCAAAGGCCTCGAATGCGCCCGTCAGAAGGAGGACCGGGGTTCCCTGGAGAGCAGGATTACCCTTGACCGCGTCGCAGACTTCATAACCATTCTTGCCCGGCATAACGATGTCGGTCAGCAGGATATCCGGCTTGACCTCCCCTGCTTTTTTGATCGCATCGTTACCATTGTCAACGATGGTGATCTCATAGTCCGGAGAGGAAAAGGTGATCGATATAACCTTTTGAATAGTTATTGAATCGTCAGCGAGTAATATCTTTTTGCCCATACATCCTCCTTAGTCATGATGGTTCTTTCAGTAGCACATCAACCAAAACAGTGTCAAGGCTGTTATCGGCCCTGCAGGGCGTCTCTGCATGGTGTTGACGCCATCAAAACAGGATGGTATCGTATCGGTTATATGATTCATCAGCCACTTGATTTTGAAAAACCTATTTTTGAATTAGAAAAAAAGATCGAAGAGTTCCGCCAGTTATCGTCTTCGGAAGGCATCGACCTTTCCGACGAGATATCGAGACTCGAAAAAAAGGTTAAAAAACTCCGGGAAGAGACGTTCTCCAACCTGAATGCGTGGAAGATCCTCCAGCTCTCCCGGCATGCCGAACGGCCGTACACCTACGATTATATCTATCTCATCTCGAATGAATTTGTGGAGATCCGGGGAGACCGGAGATTCAAGGATGATCCTGCCCTGGTCGCAGGCATCGGTCTGATCGACCGGTACCGGGTCGTGTTTATCGGCGAGCAGAAAGGCAGGGGCGCAAAAGACAGGGCGTTGAGAAACTTCGGGATGCCCCATCCCGAGGGCTACCGGAAGGCCATGCGTGCCATGGATATCGCACAAAAATTCGGCCTCCCCATCGTAACGTTTATCGATACCCCGGGGGCTTACCCGGGTATCGGCGCCGAAGAGCGCGGTCAGGCAGAAGCGATATCGGCCTCTATCCTGAAACTGGCAGGTATCCCGGTCCCGGTCATCGGCTGCATCATCGGGGAGGGAAGCAGCGGCGGAGCACTCGCCATAGGGCTTGTCGACAGGATGCTCATGCTCGAGTACGCTGTTTATTCAGTCATATCTCCGGAAGGATGCGCCTCGATCCTGTGGAAGGACCAGTCGAAGGCCCCGGCCGCCGCAGAGGCCCTGAAGATAACCTCCTACGAACTGCACAAGGCCGGCATCGTTGACGAGCTCCTCAAAGAGCCCCAGGGCGGGGCACACAATGATTCCAAAGCAATGGCACAAACCATCAAGGAAGCCCTCATCAGGAACATCGGGGAACTTTCTTCCCTGCCGCAGGATGTGCTTGTGAAAAACAGATATACCAGGTATAGGACGATAGGACAATTCAGGGAGACGACAGAGAACAGGGTATGAGCAGTACGTTCGGTATTGACATTGGACGATATTCCATAAAGATGGTCGGTATAAAGACGACGCTCCGCGGTTCGGAGCTCACCCTGGCAAAGGAATTCGTTTTTCCCGGGGGCACCGGGATATTCTCGGATTCCAACACGGACGGCCTGAAGGATTTTTTTGCGGTCGAGGGATTGTCCTCGTCCGACGTGATCGTCGGCATCCCCTCGGACCTGATATCCGTTCACACGATCACGGTCCCGTTCATCAACGACAAATTCATCGCTAAAGCCATAGCGCCGGAGCTTGAAGAGGTCAGCGCATCCAGTGTCGAAGAAACAACCATGGATTACCACGTGATACGGAAAACGGAGGAACAATCGACCACCATAACCTTTTCCCTGCCCAGCGATACACTGAAGGTATGGCTCGATACTCTGCTGCTGTTCGGCCTCGATCCGAATATCCTCGATGTTTCCCACAGCGCGTATGCGAACCTGGCAACCTACCTCAAACTGGATACGCCGTTCGTCGTTATCGATATTGGACACGCCCACACCTCGCTCTCTTTCATGGACGGCAGCGGTTTGATCATGGCCCGGGACATACGGATAACCGCGTCCATGCTGGGGTTGACGCCCGGAAGCAGCCAGGCCGGGGACCAGGCGCGGACGGCCTTTGTCAAACAGGTAAAGTTCGCCATCGATGCTGCAGAGAAAAAGTACGCGGTCAAGGTTGCGTCTGCGGTTTTTGCGGGCAGGTTTTCCGATGCGGGGAGCGATTTCGAAAAACTGCTCGAGCTGCAGACTTTTTCCGTTCCCCTCAATGATATCGTCAAGGTTGCCGTCAATGAGAACGCAGCGCTGGAGCCCCCGTATACCCTTGCCTGCGCCCTGACCCTGCGCAGCATTATGAAAAGGCCAAAAAACCTGCTGAACCTGAGAACCGGGGTGTTCAAGTTTCAACGGGTCATAGAGCAGATCAAGGGAAAACTGATGACCTCGGTGAGTATAGCGGGGCTGCTCATCGTCCTGTTAATCGTGAACTTCGCCACCGGCTACGTTGGCCTGCGCCATACGAAGGATGCGCTCGAGCAACACATGCACACGCTGTTCAAACAGGCCTTCCCCGGTGAACCGACGCTCGGGGATCCGCTCGGCACCATGCACTACCTCGTTTCAAAGGAAAAGAAAAAAGCGGAAAACCTCTCGAGCTCGATACCGGACATCGAGGTGCTGCGGGAATTGAGTTCAGCGATACCAAAAGACGTCAAAGTGGACGTCACTGAACTCTCCATGGACCCCGAGCAGATAACCCTGATCGGGAAAACCCCGACGATCGATGCCATCGATACAATCGTGGCGGGTATCAAGAACCTGAGCATCATAAGGGATGTCAAGGTTCTGGATACCACAAAATCCGCGGACCAAAAAAGTTTTAAATTCCAGCTCAGCATTGCCGTGAAATAATGAGTAAACTATCGGACAAATTCGAGGGACTCCTCGAGCTAAAAAGGGCTTTTACAGGTCTGAGCAGCAGGGAAAAATGGCTGCTCATCGGTGCTGTGCTGTTGACCCTCGTCGTCATTCTCGACCTCGGGGTCATTACCCCGCTGTACCGGAACACCAAGCGGATGAAAAAGGAAATACGGGACGACCGTTCTGCCCTGGTCCAGATGCAGAAACTGTACGCGGACCATGAAACGTACGAGGCAATGCTCAGGGGAAGCAAGAGTGTGCCGAAGAATTTCTCCATCATGACCTACCTGCAGAGTGTTGCGAACGCAGCCGGTGTGTCCTATGACTCCATCCAGCCACGATCGTCGTCCGACAGCAGCAGCTCCTACATCGATGTGCGGCTGAAAAACATCAACCTTTATCAACTGACGAATCTCCTGTTTAAACTGGAGATAGGAGGGCAGTACCCGTTGAAGATCAAGAGGCTCAATGTCAGGACATCGTACAATAACGCCGCGGTGCTGGACGTGGGGATACAGGTCGTCGTTCCGGAGTCGGCCAATGAATAGATTTTTAAAAAAACTGCGGGCACCGGTCGCGTCGGTGAGGGATTTTTTCGCAGAACAGAAATGGGCACTGGCACGGGCGGCAGCCTACGCCGGGATTGTGGTCATCTTTTATATTGTTTTCCTGTGGTTTTTGTTCCCCTATCACGAGCTTGTCACGAAATTGTCTGCGGATATCAAGACGCGCACGGGCATGGACCTGACCGTGCAGGATGCGCACGGTGCATTCCCGCTGGGACTGAACCTGTCCGGTGTGGTTCTCACAGACAGGATTGGCACGCAGGAAGTCCCTATTCTCGAGGTCCGGACCGTCCGGATAGCACCGGGTATACTCTCGCTTTTGCGGGGGTGGGTATCGCTGAACGTCTCTGCGCAGCTTTATAATGGCCGGATCCGGATTGATGCTGAAAGCAACAGGAAAAACTTTGCGCTGGCTGGTGTGATCAAGGACATAGACATCGGCCGGTATTCCCTGATAAAAAGCAGTTACGGTTTGAATATGCAGGGTATTTTAACTGCAAAACTCGATATGCAGGGTCCGCTGAACGATGTTACAAAAGACAGCGGAAAAGGTCTTATAACCATGAAACAGGCACATTTAAACAGTTCGAGAATATTCGGCATCTTTGAGCTGCCGGCTATCAACTTTGGAGATATCAATCTGCCGCTCTTTATCAAGGACGGAAGGCTTTCATTCCAGAACGCAACACAGACCAGCACGGATATAAGCTCGAAACTCGAGGGCAGCATACTTCTGCTTAACCCTATCTCCAACAGCATACTCAATCTCAGGCTGAGGTTCAATCCTTCGTCAACCGTGGAACAGCAGATCAAAAAGGCGATACCCTTTTTCAACCTGAACCGGGATACGCTCGGGTATTTTAACGTGCCTATCACCGGGAGCGTGGGCATGCCGAATTTCCAATGATGCGGACACTTTCAAACAGAA
>JAJYYW010000056.1 GCA_021800575.1 bacterium | reverse complement strand
TCCGTCTCGGTTCCCACCACCGTATGCCGGGATTCGTCAACCCTTTCATAAAAGCGGCAAACGGTGCCGAAGCGATATTATCCTGGTACAGTTTACCGTGCCGGAGCTCTCCCCGCAGACCGTTTCCTATATCCAGCACGGATCGATCTCCGGGGGTTTTTATCGGTCCTGGCATCCAGTGCGACGCGCATCCAGGATCATGAAAAACCGCTGGGCGACCGCAGCTACGCGGTCATCTCACCCGAATACATGAATTTCAATGCACGCGTCGGCTACCACTTCAGCACCATCGATGCCTATTGTGACGCGGTGAAGGACAACAACTACATAACTTTTTTCTTTCAAGGAGGCGCATCGGAAGACAGCAGAAGGCTCAGGCGGGTGAAGTTTTTGAGCGGCGTGCTCGGTGCACTCGGGTTTGTTCCCGAAACAAGGGGCGATCGTGTCATGGCGTACCTGCGGAAAGACGATAAAGCGGAGACAGAGCAAAAACTCGATATGCTCGGCAGGCTTACCCTCTGCTCCCTGCATCTCGATATGCTGATGACGTCAGACGCGAGCGTGGACTGGTTCGTCCGCGCGTTCCTCGAGGGGAACTACAACTTTGAACTGCACTGATCCAAAACGCCGGACCCGGCCGTTTTGGATCCCCTGCGTGCGGGTCCCCCTGAACCGCGGGAGATGTACGCACCCGGTGCTGCGGCGGTTATTTTTTTTCCGGTGCGCTATCGTGCTGCCTTCCGTAGGTTTCCTTCAACCGCAGAGTTAAAAAGAAGGCGATCAAAAACAGAACTATCAGGAGCCAGATACCATCGCGGAAGTCGTGCATCCGCTCCCCGATCAATTCCATGCCGTAGATGGTGACGATCGCCCCGGTGGCGCCGAACACCCAGAGCATGCCCGTGGCACTGCCGGTCAGCCGTTCGCCGACCACCTCGATGGTCATCTGGAACAAGATGGGCAGCAGCGATATGACCATGAACCCGAGGATCGCCGCGAGGACGATGGCCGTGGTGAGGTCGCGGGTCTGCATCAGGGGATACATAAAGATACCGGCAGATATCGTTCCGATGATTAAGAAGGGCCTGCGTTTCTTGATCAGATCCGACAGCAAGGGGATGACGATCGCGCCGACAATACCACCCGCGACCAGAATGCCGCCGATCAACCCGCTTTGGTCTTCGGTGAAGCCCTGGGGAAGCAACAGCTTGTCCAGCCAGTTGGTAAACCCGTTGAAAAAGCCGACACCGATAAACATGATACATGCGAGCAGGATCATTTCCTTGATCCGGAAGAGCTCTTTGTACGCCTTTATCGGATGGTACACCTGTTCCTCATGCCGGATCGTCGTACGGAGGGCTGGGTTGTCCTTGGCGAACAGCAGAAACAGGATAGAACCGAAAACAACGACCGCATCGTAGATGACCATGACGTGGAAGAGATCCATGTGCTGGATGATGATCGGGGTAATGACGAGGCCTGCGATCATACCGATGAACATGGCCATGGATGCGAGTCCGTTTGCGATCGCCTCTTCGTTTTTGTTGAACCACACCGATGCAAGCTTGGCGCCGCTGTTCACGATAAATGGCTGGGCAATGGCGATGCCAATCTGGCCGGCGAGAATCCATGCGTAGCTATCGGAGCGCAGCCGCAGCAGCACCGCGACAGCCATGATAACCGAGCCCAGCCCCACGGTAAACTTAAACCCTTTCGAATCGAGGACAGCGCCGACCGGCAGGGAGAGCAGCAGATTGAATATGTTGAAGACCGAGAGCAACAACACGAACTGGAAATCTGTTATGTTGAGTATCCTCTCGATCGTCGGCTGAATTGCAGCAAAGTTGAGCCACAGGAACTGTGTGAGGATAACCTGAAACATGAAAAGAACCAAAACCACCCACCGATACGAACCGTACCTCGTTTGTGCCTGTTCCACAAGACCTCCTCCTTACCGTAGTTACAGTACTATACGTGAGACCCGGCCCCGAGTCAAAGGTTATTCAACGAAGCAATGCCGGCCTGTTCCTTCGATGCCAGCGTGCCGGGGTCTGCCCTGCACGGCGCAGGCCCCGGCCGGGATGCACAATAAATTTTATCATATTGACATTCATTTTTTTTATGAATAAGCATATATCGAGGAGGAGGGAACTATGAGAATCGATCAAATGGTAGGCAAGGGGAATGTGCCGGAGCAGGGAGGCGGGAATGTGCGAACAGTTGTTCGTTCTGCGGCAGCGGTGCTGATTCTATTATTCATTTCGTCGGTATCCTTCATAGGATGTACCAAGAGCCCCGAAGACGCGCACAAGGACTTAAGCACGATGAACGTCCCGTACACGCCCACACAGTTTTTGAGCAGTGCGAAGGATGGCAACACGAAAGTCGTGGAGTTGTTTGTGCAGGCCGGTATGGATGTGAATACCAAGAACTCGGACGGGCAGACCGCGCTTATGCTCGCAGCTTATGGAGGGCACATCGGTACGGTCAGATTGTTACTCAAGCACGGTGCCTATATCAACGTCATCGATAAATTCGGGGACAGCGCCATGTCCTGGGCAGCGGCAGAAAACCATACCGATATTGTCAAACTGCTGAAGAAGGCTGAGATAGACAAGTCGTACTGAAAACAAAAAACAACCGTGTCACGCGGGTCGTTCAGACGGGCTGCCTGCGGTGAAACGGAACAAAGGGTTGTCGGGAAAAAGGGGCGTAGGGTATACGCCCCTTTTTATGTGCGCTATTTTTTCTCCGGTAACGGCTTTTTCTGTGCAGCCGGATGTGCCGGGGTGCCCAGTTGTTCAAGGGAGGCGTACGCGCTCTGCAGGTACTGCACGATGGCGTCGAGATTGAAGGTATGCCACTCCAGCCGGGCTGACGTTACATTGGCCTGCGCTGTGTCGAGCAGTTTCCGGTCGCTTTTTGCCGTGTACAGCTTCTTGTCTGCACTGAGAAGGGCCTTGTTTTCCTGCAATAACAGCAGTACTGCTTTCGCCTTTTCAGGTACGTACGGATAGATGCCAAGTCTGGCATTATGACACCGCTCACAGACGCTCGCCAGGTCGTCGGGCTGCAGCACCGTCGTCACCATGGAACCATGGCAGGTCACGCAGTTCGGTCCTTGTCCGGTTGTTTCCAGTTTCTTGTAGTGGAAACTCTGGGTAAACTTGTAGTACTCGGCGCCGTGACATTTGCCGCAGGTTTTCGGGATGTTCTTGTAGTACACCGAACTGTCGGGATTGCTGGAGCTGAAGACCCCGACATGCGCTAAACGCTCCGAGCGTGCCTTCGGGTCTCCGCCGTGGCACTGATCGCAGGTTATCCCGTGTTCCTGGTGTATCGATCCTTCCCAGCTGTGGGACTTCGCTCCCACGAAGCTGCTCCCGGATAATGCGGTGTGGCACCGCACGCAGGAATTCTGTTCCGGCACGGCGGTCCGGGCGTACGACGGCGCGCCTGCTGCCAGTATACCACCGACGAGGCCAAGAGCTACCAACGAATGCTTGAAGTTATACATGTTTCCCTCCGTCTTTGTCTCTATTATAAAACCGTAAGAGCGTGTAAGAAACAACCCACGCAGCGGCTGAAGCCAGAATCACGTACACGAGCATGGTCCGGGGGGCTATTTTCAGAACGTCGATATAGCCGGAAACAACCAGCATGGACAAAAAGACGCCGCCGGTGATCCCGAAGGATGTCATGAACGGCCGGTGCAGGGGATTGACGATATAATTCTGCGGCTCTTTGGACCTGTCCAGCAGGGGGATCAATGCGAACACGAGGATGAGGAAGCTCGGGAACAGCACACCGCCGATCGTTTCCGGCGTGATCTTGCCGCCCAGTATCGAGAACGAGAGGTCTCCGGGAATGAGCTTGAGAAACCCGTACACAATGAGGAAATACCAGTCGGGTCGCATGACCGGGGTACCCGAAGCCGGGGGACCGTACGTTTCGATGGGGTTGAGCGGTATGTAGGTTGCTATCAGGATGACCAGAAACAGCAGGAAGAAATAGAACGCCGTACTGATGACCGCCTGTTCGGGCCAGATGGGTATGCCGATGAGCCTCTTGCCGTTCTGCGACTCTTTTTTCTTCAGGTTCCCCGCGGGTTCCGTGTGCTTTTGCTTGACCAGGATCACCATGTGCAGTCCGATGAGGCTGGCGAGCACGAGCGGTATGAACATCACGTGCAAAAAGAAGAACCGCGGCACGGTCGCCGTCGACGGAAAGTCACCGGCAAAAAGGAGGGTGGAAATCCAGTTGCCTATCCAGGGCACCGACTTTGCTATGTAGTAGCCTATCGAGGTCGCCGTCACGGAAAAGTTGCTGTACGGCAGCAGGTAGCCCGTGAATGCCGCAAACAGGGAAATACCGAACAGCCCGAGTCCTATAAACCAGTTTATCTCCCGCGGTTTTCTGTACGCCCCGGTGAAGTAAACGCGCATCAGGTGCGCCAGGATCGCGGCTATCATGATCATCGCAGACCAGTGATGGATACGCCGGATGAGCATTCCCATGGGCAGCAAATCGATCCGCACAACGCTTGCGTAGGCCGCAGGCACCATGGCCCCGAACAGCGAAACCATCTTGGTCGAGGGTTCATAGAGGAGGCCGAGAAATATGCCTGTTATGACCAGCGTTATAAAGGAAAACAGGGCTATTTCACCGATGAGGAACGACGGATGCGTGGGAAACGTTTTGGATAAAAATTTTTCCTTAAATTTTTTGAGTTCGAGCCTTTCATCAAGCCAATTCAACATGACATACTCCCTTCCTTATCAAACCTGAGGTCCAATCTTGCCGTTAAAGTTACTCGTGAAAACGAGCGAGTCGTCGCTGCTGACCTTCACACCTATCTGCGCGAGCGGAATGGGTGCCGGTCCCCCTTCGACCTTGTCTCCCCGTGACGGATTGAATATGCTGTTGTGACAAAAGCATTCTGTATACGAAGCGTCGGGCGACTTCTCGTTCTTGACCCATGAAACCGTACAGCCGAGGTGCGTGCAGATGGCGCTGTAGGCGACGAAGCCCTTGTCCGTGAGTTTGACATCCGTCGGCGCCTTGAACGACGATTCCTGCAGCCGGATCAACTGGACGAGGTTGGCGGGATTGGATGACTTGCCCTTCGGATAGACGAGCACCGCATCCCCGGGGTTCATGGAACTCGCCCTGAGTGTAGCGCCGATATTGCTCCCGGATGCGTAAACCAGGGTGTCGCCCGGGGATATCGTCGACACATAGCCTCCGCCTTTCTTGGCAGGCGCAAGCACCTTGAGTAATGACAAAAGCGACGCGAATGATCCGAGAATGGCGACGATAATTGCGCTGAGGATGAACTTTCGCCGGGTTATCCCTGATTCGTTGTCTTTGTTCATTGTTTTGCCCGGTTCATTTACCATAACAACTCCTCCTTTCTATCTTCAGATACCTCTCTGAATCCGAGAAAGTATTTTAAATACAGGGCAAGGATGACCCCTACAACGAGAAACTCCGTGGAAAGCATCGTGCCATACAGAAAATTGTTCCCCTTCCCGGTGATAAACAGGTAGGCAAACGCCACGCTGATACCCAGTGACACCACCGACAGCACTACGATGATGCCGCCCGCCACGCCGGAATAGGTTGGTTTTTTGTTTGTGATGACCTCAAATCCCATGTTAGCTCCTTTTTTCGATAAAGAGATAGATGATATACGCGATGATGAACAGGGCCAGAACAGCGCCGAATGCCACAAATCCTATCTGGAACGATCCGAGCTCTTTCGGGAACAACGGCGGTTCTTTCCCCTTCACCTTTTCCTCGGCGAGCTTGATCCTGAGCTTTGAGAGATCGTTGACCGTCGCTTCATTGACAGCCATGGGGTCTATCTGGTCAAACCCCGTTGTGTCCTTGTGGCACTTTTTACAGGTCTTCGGCACGTCCGGTATGATCACGTAATGCGGCGAATGACAATCGGTGCAGGAGGGGCCTCCCTTGTCGTCGAGGTACGCCTTGCCCATAATGCTGTTTTTGTACCTGTTGACGGAGTCACTGTGGCATTTTCCGCACACATCGAACATGGTCATGCCTTTGGGTATGCCGATGAACCCCTGTGCGGGCGACATCGCCAGTGCCTTGGCCTTCGCAAACTCCTGCGGTGAAAGCTGCGCCATATTCTTGATTGCGATATGCGCATCACCGCCGTGGCAGGAATCGCAGGTAACGTCATTTTGCTTGTGGAGTGAGCGCAGCCAGCAGTCCGTTACACAATCGATCTTGTCCTGCGGCAATGTTTTGTGACAAACCAGGCACGCATTGGTCGACGCCTGGGCGTGTGCTGAATATAAAAATATGACCGTAGCGATTAAGATTAGAGACCGTATTGTATTCTTTTTCATGACACCCCACCCTCAATTTAAGATTCAATCAAAACACATAATTTTATAAAACAAGTCAAGCGTTTTTGTCATAAAAGTTCTTTCAATTTTACCCAATGAATTAAAAATTACTTGACAAACTGGTGATCAAAAATTTAATTAAGAAAAATAATTTTTATTTGCAGATCAAATTATGACATTTTTTATAGTGTAATGGGGTTTGCCTGATATAATTATAGTTAGAGGGGGAAATTAAAATGAGAAAGATCGTACTTGCACTATGCGCGTTTGTTCTGCTGGCCGGCGTCGCCTTCGCAGCAGGCAGTCAGAACAACCAGGAGCTCGCAAAAAAAGGCTCCAACCTTTTCAACACCAAGGGCTGTACGGCATGTCACACGATAGGCCACGGAAAGCTCATCGGCCCTGATCTGAAAGGTGTAACCAAGCTCCGATCTACCAAATGGCTCACGAGCTGGCTCCAGGACACGACAAAAATGCTCCACACGGACAAAACAGCACAGGCCCTTGAAAAGCACTACGGCCTGGCTATGCCGAAGCAGGATCTGACAGCACAGCAAATCACCGAGCTTATAGCGTTTTTCAAAGCAAACGATCAAGGGAAAAAATAACCAGTCATACCGGCATGCCGGGGCCGTGCCCCGGCATGCCGTGTATTGCATTGACCCGCAGGAGTTCAGCATATGAATAAATATAAGGTTAAACGGAGGGATTTACCCTCCTTCCGGGAAGAAGTCTTGTGTATGATGGGGTGTCCGATACGGACGGACTGCGGTATGTATGTTCAGGACGTTCCGAAGAAGGCATACGAAGAAGGCTACCTCATTGCGCGCCAGCCAAACCCTTTTGCGTCTGTCTGTGGTAGGGTATGCGCAGCACCCTGCGAGGACGCGTGCAGGCGGGGGAAGGTGGACATCGGCCAACCGATATCCATACGGTCGCTCAAGAAGTTTTTGAGCGAGAAATACGGCGTCGAGTCCCGGCAGCCCGATACCCAGAGCAAGCTGACGGACGGGTACGTTCCGCTGAGCCACGGATGGGAGTGGGACGCATCATCGTTGATGACCCATGCGCGCAAAGACACAAAAGTCGCGGTCATCGGCTCGGGTGTCGGCGGACTGACGTGCGCTCACGACCTTGCGCTCCGGGGCTACAAGGTAACGGTCTTCGAGACCTCGGACACAGCCGGCGGCATGGTACGGTTCGGTATACCGCGCTACAGACTGCCCAACTACGTGCTCGAGAAGGAGATACAGAAGATAGCGGACATGGGCGTGGAGATACGGTACCACACGCCGTT
>JAJYYW010000055.1 GCA_021800575.1 bacterium | reverse complement strand
GGAGATGGAATTTTCGATGAACGTGGGATAGATCGTTATCCCTTGTTCTTTTTTCCTCTGCTGGTATGTTGGCATGACAAGTTTTTACAGCCCGCAAGAATTGTCGGACAGCCTGTTAAGATAAGAGGGGGAAGGGGAGTTATGATTTTTCGGATTCATCTGTTCATTGCGGCGAAACGTAACCCCGGTATCCCTCTTCTGGAAGAGGGATACCACAAAAGTCTCAGATCGGAGTAAAAAAGTATGTTTAAAAAGATCCTGATAGCAAACCGTTCCGAAATAGCCGTGAGGATTATCCGGGCGTGCCAC
The DNA here is from genome assembly GCA_021800575.1 of bacterium. GTDB lineage: Bacteria > JAMCPX01 > JAMCPX01 > JAMCPX01 > JAMCPX01 > JAJYLM01. The sequence goes on along the minus strand of JAJYYW010000055.1, from coordinate 7,378 downwards.
GAGATGAACATCGAGGCCGTCGCCGTGTACTCGGACGTCGACCGCAATGCACTGTACGTGCGGATGGCGGACGAGGCGTACTACCTCGGACACCCGCAGCCCGCGGAGAGCTACCTGAACATGGACAGGATCGTGGCCATTGCGCAGGAGAGTGCAGCGGATGCGATCCACCCGGGATACGGGTTTTTGGCCGAGAACATGGAGTTCGCAAAGAAGATCGTGGACGCGGGCATCGCGTTCATCGGGCCGTCCCCGCAGTCCGTGCAGGCAATGGGCGATAAGATCAGCGCCCGGCGGCTTGCAAAAAAGGCAGGGGTGACGATCGTACCGGGGACCATCGATCCGGTGCCCGACGTACAGCACGCAAAGCGCACGGCAAAGGACATCGGCTACCCGATCATGCTCAAGGCGGTGAACGGCGGCGGAGGCAAGGGGATGCGGCTCATCGAAAAAGAAGCCGACATGGAATCGTCGTTCGAACGAGCTGCTTCGGAAGCCCTCTCTGCGTTCGGCGACGGGTCCCTGTACATCGAAAAGCTCATCCGCAACCCCCGGCACATCGAGTTCCAGATACTCGGTGACACGCACGGCACGGTCATTCACCTCAACGAGCGCGAGTGCTCCATCCAGCGAAAGCACCAGAAGTTGATCGAGGAAAGCCCGTCCCCGGTCATGACGCCGGAAAAGCGTGCGAACGTCGGCGCCATGGCGGTGTCCGCTGCACAGGCTGCGGGCTACTACAATGCCGGGACCATCGAATTCATCATGGACGCAGACGGCGAGCTTTACTTCATGGAGATGAACACACGGCTGCAGGTCGAACACCCCGTCACCGAGCTGGTTACAGGTATCGACATCGTGAAGGAGCAGATCCGGATAGCGGACGGGCAGAGACTCGGGTACACGCAGTCCGACGTCAGGCTCAACGGCAGTGCCATGGAATGCAGGATCGTGGCCGAGGACCCGCTCATCGGGTTCGCACCCACGCCCGGGAAGATCGTTTACCTTCGCGAGCCCCAGGGCAGCGGCGTGCGCGTGGACAGCGGCGTGTATGAAGGCTTCGAGGTCCCGGGATATTACGACTCCCTGATCGCAAAGCTGCAGACTTACGGCAGGGACCGTCAGGAAACCATCGGACGCATGCTCAGGGCACTGAACGAATACAGGATTGCCGGGGTGTCAACCGCCATACCGCTGTACCAGTGGATACTGCGGCATCAACGGTTCATCGACGGTGATATCAACACGGGCTTCCTCGAGCAGGAGATGGACGGCTTTACCAAGGACTCGTCCCAGCTGTGGATGCTGGCTGCGATCGCGGCCGGTATATCGTCCCTGCACAACGGCCACACGCAGGAACAGGGATCCCGGGCCCCCGAGGTCTCAAAGTGGAAGACAGCCGGACGGATCAACAGCCTGAGATGATGGATGGTTACATGCCGACGATATGATAGCCCGCGTCCACGAACAGGACCTCGCCGGTAACAGCACTGCTCATCGGTGAGAGCAGAAACAGCGCGGCGTCACCGACCTCATCCGCCGTTATATTCCGTTTCAGCGGCGCCTTCTCGGGGTAAACCTTGAGCATCGTGGTAACGCCTTTTATTCCGCGCGCAGACAGTGTATTTACCGGGCCTGCGGAGATGCCGTTCACCCGTATGTTTTTACTCCCCAGTTCGTACGCGAGGTAGCGGATGATGTTCTCCAGTGCCGACTTGGCGATGGCCATGACGTTGTACCCCGGGATGACCGTCTGGGCGGCAATGTAGGACATGGCGATGATACTCCCGCCCTCGTTCATGAGCGGGGCTGCCTGCCGGGTCAGGGAGATGAGCGAGTACGAGCTGACGTCCAGTGCCGTCAGGAACCCCTGCCGCGTGGTGGTCTCCACGAAACTGCCGCCGAGCTCTTCCCGCGGCGCATACGCTACACTATGCACGAGGGTGTGGATGGTATCGTGCTTCTTCCGGATCTCTTCGAACACTGCCTTGACCATGTCTTCTTTCTGAACATCGCATTCGAATAAGCCCAGCGGGTCCAGTCCGGGTATCACCTCTTCCACCCGTTCCCTGAGATCCGGGTTTGCATAGGTGACGTAGAGCTCCATGCCTGCCTCGTGCAGCTTTCTCGCAATGTGCAGGGCTATGCTGTACTTGTTGACAATCCCGGTGACGAGTCCAACCTTTCCCTTCAGATCTATTGTGTACATGGGTAACCTCTCTTCCTGTGGATTTCTGCATACCCGCATCAGGAACACGCGGGGTATTTTTGTTCCTATCGTGATAACCATGGCGCTGTCAACCTGAAACACGCGCTCCTGCACCGCTCGGAGGCGCTCAGTCGTGGATCGCGTACACCGGGGTCGTGGTGACCGTTACCGAATATCCGGATCCTGATGCCGGCGGTGAAAAGGTGGTGCCCGAGATGGTGGAGAAGGTGAGGCCGGTAAACGGCAGGAGCGCTGTCTGCGGTAAAACACCGTGCTCGTTGAACAGTACCCATAGTTTCGTTGCACCGGTGCCCGAGGTAAAATACAGGGCACGCGCACCACTCAGACCGAATTGTCCGGCGACATCGCGGTTGAACCAGGAGCCGTCGAGCAGGGTGTGCATGGTCTGCAGAGCAACAAACGCCTGCTTGGGGACCGGCGGCGTTGCCATTGACGGGGATGTTATATAGTTGAACAGCCCGAAGTAACACTCCTGAACAGGCGCCGAACATCCCGTGCCGTCGATAAAGTCGTACCAGTAGATACTGTTGATGCCCTGCTCCATCCCCTCCATATACATACGGACCAGCCACCGCGCCTGCATGGATTCATCAACCGGTGTATACGTCGGCCAGCCGACCTCGGTGATCCAGAGTGGTTTTGTAAGTCCGTGCTCGCCGAGGACAGCCTTGACGTTGTCGCACATCTGGTCGAACGAGAGCTGGGAGGGGGAACTGTCATCGGGCCCGACCGACGGCGGGTAGTTCATGTACGGATGAAAGGCGACCGCATCCATGGATTTGGCAAGTCCGGGATACAGCGTCAGAACCTGGTTAATGAATGCATCACCCGCGGGATCGGACGGGAAAAACGATCTCATGAGCACACCGCCGAAGCCGACCTGCGCATCCGGGTCAGCTGCCTTGATAGCAGGGTAGACGGCCTGCAGCAGGGCACCGTATGCCTGCGGGTCCGCGGCCGGAGGCCAAAACTGTGCGGTGTTCTCTTCGTTCCATATCTCGTACCGCTGGATCTTTCCCTTGTAATGCAGCGCAACCTGGTACGCAAAGTCCGTGAAGTCTGCAACAGCAGTGGGTGTGTCCGGCGGTGAGCACGCGTTCTGGGCCGAGGACGACGAGCAGTCGAGAATGGCGGTGAGCTGCAACCCGCTGCCGGTAACGGCATTGACGAGGCTGTCGTAGCCGGTAAAATCAAACACGCCCGGCTGCGGTTCTATCTCAGACATCGTAAAGTCCGTACGGACGTGGATGACACCGGCTGCCTTCAATTGCTGGAGCTGGTACGTACACGCTGACATGCCGGCAGCATCGAGGGGGTTCTTGCACATGTCGAGGTGCGTCGATATGCCAAGGAGCCGGGAGAACGGCAGGGGCGCTGCCGCAGTGCCGCTCTGCGACGCCGGAGAACATCCGGCAACGAACGCAAACAGGGCGAAAGCCATAACCGTAGGCACCTTCATAGCAGTATCAGTATGTCAGAGCGCGAGAAAAAAGTAAACCTCTCCGGACACACCCGGCTTTCACGCCATCTGGGAGGTATCGGATAACCTGCCGTGAACAATGCATCCTCTGCCAAACTCATTGTTCCTGCGCCTGCCCCGTGGTAACCTCCGTTTATGACACGCCAGGATGCATGCGAGGTTCTTATCGTCGGAGCAGGGATTACGGGTCTTGCCATCGCACGGGAACTCCTTCAGCATGGTGCACAGGACATTCTGATCATCGAAAAAGAAGCAGGGCTGGGGTTCCATGCAAGCGGCCGGAACAGCGGGGTCCTGCACGCAGGCATTTATTACACGCCGGACACGCTGAAGGCGAAGTTCTGTATCGAAGGCAACCGGCTGATGAAGGCGTACTGCCGTGAAAAGGGATTGACCATCGGACAGACCGGCAAGGTCATCGTCGCCCGGGATGAGAGCGAGGTGCCGGGCCTGTATGAGCTGAAACAACGCGCCGATGCCAGCGGCGCCACGTCTTCCATCATCGATGTCAACGAGCTCTCAAACATCGAGCCGTACGCGCTGACCTTTGAAAAGGCGCTGTACTCGCCGGAGACAGCGGTGTTTAAACCCCTGGAGATATTGAACGCCCTCGCCCATGACCTCGCCAGCTCCCGCAAGGCCGGGATATCGTACACGACGCAGTTTCTCCGCTTGGTCAACAGCACCACTGCGCTCACATCGGCAGGACCGGTACGCTTTCAAAGACTCGTCAATGCAGCCGGGGCATATGCGGACCGGATAGCCCACCAGTTCGGGGTTGCACAGCAGTACACGATCCTACCGTTCAAGGGTACGTATCAAAAACTCATCAGGGATAAACGGTTTCTCGTCAGAGGCAACATCTATCCTGTTCCTGACCTGAGGAACCCGTTTCTCGGCGTGCACTTCACCCACACGGCTGACGACGAGGTCTTCATAGGCCCCACAGCGATCCCGGCATTCGGCAGGGAGAATTACCGGCTGTTCGACGGATGGGATGCAGAGACGCCGCGCATCCTCTGGCGCGAAGGACTGATGTTTCTCCACGACCCTGTCTTCAGGTATTCCGCGGCAGAGGAGATCAAGAAGTACAGCACCGGATTCGTGTTTAGAAAATCAAGCAGGCTCCTGCGGGGACTTGAGCGCCGCGATATACAACGCGCGGACAAGACCGGGATACGCGCACAGCTGGTCAACCGCACCACCGGCAGGCTCGAGATGGATTTCGTCGTGATAAACGACGGCGGCTCCCTGCACGTGCTCAACGCCGTGTCCCCGGCATTCACCTCATCTCTGGCCTTCGCACGCTCCGTCGCCGCACGGATGGTCTCTTCCGCGTCGTGAGAAGAACACGTGGAAAAGACCGATCAAACTCCTCTCCTGACTCGTACGAACCAGGCCCCCTGTTTCGGCCTCATACCGAATCATTGTCCGCTTTTTTTAAAGAATTCAACAGTCCGGCTATCCTGAACATGATAACGCGGTACAAGGGCGGGGCGTGGTGCTTGAAGAAATATCCGAACCGGACATCCGCTGACGTTATGACAAGAAATTTTTTCTTTTTCAGGGCCGCCAGGATCTGCTGCGCCACGGCGTCCGGCGAGATGGCATGCCTGCCGAAAAACTTTTTTAATTCGCCCAACCGTTTGCCGCCTTTATCTGCCCCGAGGATCTCCACGGTTTCCTGTAAAGGTGTATCCACCCCGCCGGGGCAGACCACGGTGACACCGATCCTATGCGGTCTGAGGTCGAAATAAAGCGCCTCAGACATGCCGATCAGCCCTGCCTTCGATGCACTGTACGCCGCGTGCCACGGCGCTCCCATCAACCCTGCGACAGAAGCTACGTTGACGATATGCCCGCCCCTGTCCGCGCGAATCATCGCTGGTACGAAGTTTTGCAGGACGTGGATCGGTCCCCAGAGATTGACGTTGATGATTTTTTCCCAGGAGTCGTGCGTCATGTCCTCGATCTGCGCAAACAGCGCGATCCCTGCTATATTCATCACGATATCCATGGACCCGTAGCCGGCGTGGATGTCCAGTGCAAACTGGCGGACCTGGTCTTCCCGGGAAATATCCATGGCGCGCGCCATGCAGACCTCTCCCGGTTTCCCGGAAATCAGTGCAGCGGTTCGGTCGAGCCCTTCCTTGTTGATGTCCGTCAGAAAAAGCCGCGCACCGAAGCCGGCAGCTGCAAGGGCCGTCGACCTGCCAATGCCGCTCGCAGCACCTGTAATAAACACCTTGGTACCCTTCCCTATCTCCATCATTGCCTCCTGTTAAGGGTATATCACACTTTGCCGAATCTTCTACCGTCATAAAGATCCAAAAGATACACTCAAGATACAGGTTTTTAGTTCCCTCCTTTTTTCTTGTAATGATTATATTAAGATACGATGAAAAAAGATGTGGAAGGTACAAGCATCCCGAAGCGGTTCAGGAACACGGCATCACGGCGGGGCAGGAGCAGTGAATCACGGGATGCGGCACCGTGCCCTTTATCGAAGGACTTTTCCATTCCTCCCTGTATGGGATGTCCGTTACAGGGGACCAGGATGTGCCGCAAAAAAAGAGCACCGGGTGTTGACCTTGGCTGAAGTTTGGTTATAATAAGATTCACGGTCAGGGACGAATGCCGGGCTGTTGTCAGTAATGGAAACATTTGACATCCTGCTCAGCATAGCACACAAGTGTGGTACACGGTGCAGGTCGGCAACGTTCGGATGCGGCCGTTCTTTTCTCGTATGGTGGGTGTAGCTCAATGGTAGAGCATTGGACTGTGGCTCCAAGGGCTGAGGGTTCGAACCCCTTCACCCACCCCATTTCATACTATCATCGCAGGATTCTGAACCCCTGCGGATCGTCTGCAGGTTCGAGCTCCTCGATATCGATGCTCTTCACCTTGGCGCCGGGCGGCCCCTGGTAACACCACTGGATGAACTGTCCCATGGCGTCCATCGCTCCTATGGCATCGACCTCAACGGAGCCGTCGGGCATGTTCCTGACCCATCCTTTGATACCGAGGCTGTCGGCCGTTTCCTTGGTGCCTGCCCTGAACCAAACCCCCTGAACACGGCCGGTGATGGTAAGGTGCGCGTGTCTGTGCGTCTGCATGCCGGACCCCTGCGGTGGTCTGTACCCGGGATTCAGGCCCGCAGCTCTTTTTTGACCGGCAGGTAAAAGGCGAGGACGATCAGAACGATGCTCCCGTCGATCACGAAGTTCGAGAGGTACAGGAGCGCCCGCTGGTACAAAAAAAAGCTGAGCAGGGAGATGAGGGACGACGTGGTCTTCCCCACAATCAGGACCGGCGTGAGGTTGCTGTTTTTCAGGACATCCCTGCTGATCAGGTATGCGACCGCAGCGACGCACGACATGTACGCCACCGCGAGATCGAGGTAAAACTTCTCGATGTTCTGCGGGAGCGGCTGGAAGTAACCGATCTTCGCGGACACGAAATTGAAGACGTCGATGATGGGATTGGGGATACTATAGAACATCGCTCCCACAATGAGGAACGTCCAAAACAGCAGGATCATTAGTATCCTGTACTGGTTTTGTTTGGGTGTTAATGGTGCCACGGTATTCTCCTCCTCGTTCGTTTCTTACATCATGTCTTTAACATACTCGAGCAATTGCGGCAGGACCACGCCCGCAGGTCCCCGC
>JAJYYW010000054.1 GCA_021800575.1 bacterium | reverse complement strand
CGGAATCTATGGTCACATCTTTCGGAATATCGACAACGACCGGTCCGGGCCTGCCCGTGCGTGCTATGTAGAACGCCTCTTTGATGGTCCTCGCCATGTCCTTGACATTCTTGATCAGGAAATTGTGTTTCGTACACGATCTCGATATACCAACCATGTCTGCTTCCTGGAACGCATCGTTGCCAACCAGGTTCGTCGGTACCTGTCCGGTAAAGACGACGATGGGAATAGAATCCATGTACGCCGTTAGCAGTCCGGTGACCGTGTTGGTCGCCCCCGGGCGCGATGTGCCGAGGCAGACACCTACCCTGCCGGTCGCCCGTGCATACCCGTCCGCCATGTGGGCAGCCCCCTGCTCGTGCCGTACGAGGATATGCCGTATGTCGCTGTGATACAGCTCATCATAAATGTTCAGAAGGACACCACCCGGATAGCCGAAGATCGTATCCACGCCTTCCTTCTTAAGACTCTCAACAAATATCTTTGCGCCGTTCATCTTCATGTTCACTTTCCTTCCTATAATCTATGTATTGCCTGCACGCAGGTAAACCGGTTGTTCCCCGGAGTGCTGTACCGGGGGAAGAATACCGGGCTCCTCATGGCGGACCTCCGCTTTTATTTCAGGACCGCTCCCGTATTTGCAGAGGTGACAAGCCGTGCATACCGTGCAAGCCATCCGCTGGTAAATTTCGGTTCGGGAGGTCTGAAGCCCGCACGTCTCTGTTCGAGTTCTTTCGCATCGATGCCGATGTCGACCGTTTTTTTCTTCAAATCGATGACGATGGTATCGCCGTCTCTGACGAGGCCGATCGGCCCTCCGGCCGCAGCTTCGGGAGAAACATGCCCGATGGAAAGTCCCCGCGTCCCGCCCGAAAAACGGCCGTCCGTTATCAGGGCAACCTTGTCTCCCATCCCCATACCGGATATAGCTGACGTCGGCGAGAGCATCTCGCGCATGCCGGGACCACCCTTGGGCCCCTCATAGCGCACGATGATGACATCCCCGGGTTGTATTTTTTTCCCCATGATTGCCTTCATGGCATCCTGCTCGGAGTCGTACACCTTGGCCGTACCCTTGAAAAACTCAAGTCCTGATCCTATACCGGCGACCTTGATGACACTCCATCAGGGGCCAGGCTGCCCTTGAGCACAGCGATGCCGCCGCTGCTGCTGTACGCCTTGCCGAGGGGCCTGATGATCTCCGGATCGTAAACTGTACCCCGCTTCGCCAGCTCACGTATGGACGGCCCGGTCACGGTCGGATTGTCCTTCAACATATCGTGGAGCCTGTTCAGAACGGCAGGAATTCCGCCTGCATATTCGATGTCCTCCATCATGGCATCGCCGGAAGGCCGGATGCGCGTTATGTTCGGTGTTTCACTGCTGATCCGGTCAAACAGATCGAGCGGCAGATCAATACCCGCCTCGTGCGCTATTGCAGTGATATGAAGGACTGTATTCGTGGAACCGCCGAGTGACATGTCCACGCGTATCGCGTTCTCAAACGCGTTCTTGGTCATGATCTGCCGTGCGGTGATGTTGTTTTTCACCAGATCGACAATTCTCTTTCCCGTTTCGAAGGCGAGGTGCCGTTTCTTGGACGACACGGCCAGCGCCGTACCTGCACCATACAACGACATCCCCAGTGATTCCGTGAGACATGCCATGGTGTTGGCAGTGAACAACCCCTGGCACGAGCCTTCACCGGGACATGATCCTATCTCCATCGCCACGACATCGTCTTCCGTTAGCTCGCCCCTGTTGTACTTGCCCACGGCCTCGAATGCATCGTGGACAAGATCAAGCCGTTCTCCCTTGTACCTTCCCCCGAGCATCGGCCCTGCGGTCAGAACAATGGCCGGTATATCGAGCCGTGCGGCAGCCATCAGCATGCCCGGCGTAATCTTGTCACAGTTCGTTAGAAGTATCATACCGTCCAGCCGGTGCGCCTGGATGACCGTTTCTACGGAATCAGCGATAAGTTCACGGATCGGAAGCGAATAATGCATACCAACGTGCCCCATTGCTATACCGTCACAGATACCGGGTATACCAAAGAGAAACGGGTGTCCCCCGCCGGCGTAAACGCCGTTCTCGAGAAACCGCTCGAGCGTCCTCATGCCGACATGGCCGGGAATAAGATCCGTAAAACTCGATGCGATACCGATAAACGGCTTTTCAAACTCGGAACGCGCCACACCGGTTGCATGCATCAATGCCCGGTGGGGCACGCGCTCAATACCTTTTTTCACCTCATCGCTTCGCATGAACATTAATTCTCCTGTGCTGTGTATTTCTTCAATATCTCAAACATCTTGTCCTTTCCGGAAAGCTTGAGTTTTTGCAGTCTCTTTTTTTCGAGCTCTTCTTCGGGCGATAAGCGCACTTTGTTCTCAAGGTTTCTCAGCTTGTTTTCATAATCCTGGTGCTCGTCCCACAACCGCTTGAGCTCGGGATCCGCCTCCGAGAACTTTATGATGAGTAGACGCTCTTTTTCTTCCACGATACTACCTCCTTTTTCCAATAATAGTTTTTAACTTCTATTTTATATGCAAGGAATACAAATCTGTCAAACAGAAACGGCACCGGAAATGCGTTCTGACAATACGCTGTACGCACAGCGAACGGCGGAGACAATAGTGCTCTCAGAGTGAAGAACCGAGGGATTCTATTGTGTGCCGGACTCTCTGTATCAGTGCGTCCTTGGTGTCCATGGTATACTCCGACATACTGATGGGCTCGCCGACGGCAAGCCGGATGAGCCCGGGTTTTATCTTCAGCGTGTGCGGGGGCAAAAGCTCGAAACTTCCCCGGACAGCAAGAGGTACGATCGGCAATCCGGTTTCGAGTGCAAGCACAAACCCGCCCTTTTTAAACTCCCCCATCTCACCGGTTGTACTGCGGGTTCCCTCGGGAAATATCAATACGGATAATTTATATTTTTTTATTAATTGTTTCGCTTTTTCAATACTTTTCTTAGCGCTTTCTATATTTTTTCTATCAATCACAACGTGCCGTGCCATGTACAGTGCCTGGCCGAATATAGGTACGTTGATGAGCTCTTTTTTGACGAAAAAACGTATTCTGAACGGGAGATTGGGTGCATAGGCAACAGCGTCAAGGTGGCTCTGATGGTTGGACATGAATATGTAGGACTGCTTCGTATCAAGGTGCTCCAGACCTTTGATTTCGACTTTGATGCCGGCGCTCAGGCGAACCGCACGTGCCCATAACCGGGCTGCAATATCATAAACCCTTCCTCCCCGGTCGACGAGACCTGCCACCACAATAGCCGTCCCCAGAACGATGGTATCAATGATTATCACGATGATTGTCAGATATGCCCTCATCTTGCCTCCTCGTGCCCCTGCAGTTTCTGTATCTCGGCCCTTACCCTGTCCAGAAGTTCCTCCTTATGCTCCATGCTGTACTCCTGCACCGAAAGGGGGCTGCCTACCCTGATGTTGATCGTACCGGAGTGTATGAGTAAGGTATGCGCGGGAAGCAGGCGAAAGCTTCCGGAAACTGCTACCGGCACGATGGGAATACCGGTCTCAAGTGCAAGGACAAAGCCGCCCTTTTTGAATTCGCCAAGACGCCCGCTCATACTCCGGGTACCTTCGGGAAAAACGAGGACGCTGAAGCCGTATTTTTTGATTCTTTTCTTTGCCTTGTTGATACTTGCCTTCGCACGTTCCGTATTTTTCCTGTCGATGATAATATGTTTCGACATGTACAGTGCCTGGCCGAAGATGGGTATATTTAACAGCTCCCGCTTCGCGAAAAATCTGATTTTAAAAGGCAATTTCGCCATAAAACCGGCAACGTCAAGATGACTTGTATGATTTGACATGAAAATATAGGAAGTGTTGTTATCGAGATGCTCGAGCCCCTCTATATTCACCTTGATGCCCGCAGACAGGAAGATTATGTTCGACCATACCCATGAGATGAAATCGTAGATACCGCCGGTCAGGTCAAATAATCCGGTGACGCTGACCAGGATCCCTGCAATCATGGTATCTATAATAACAACAACAGCGGCAATATACGGTCTCATAAATACCGATCAATCAGATCTTATCCCTTTTTCACGACGATGGTATCCGCAAGCGTGTCACCGATGCGCATGCTTCCCATGTCCGTATACAGGAAGTAGGTCTCAACCGCAACAACGGCCAAACCGATAAACAGAAACAGAAAAAGTCCGATCACCGGAACAATAAACATCAGGACGGCGAACCCGAAGGGAATGTTCCGCAATATGGACTTATGTATCGAGCACGGCTTGCTGGTGGTTATGTCCACGACCTTGATACCGACGAGCCATTTGCCGATAGACCGCCCGTCCATGAGGCCGTCTCCTATCAGGCTGTAGACAAAGCCTGCGGCAGGGCCTATCGGAGAAAGCACGCTTGCCAGTATCAGCGCAAAGGCAAGGTCGATAAACTTTGCGGATGCCCGTTCGAGAAAGGTCGCTTTAGTCATCGGCGGGCTTTCCGTTTTCAGCAATGAATATGATAAACGCCATCGACGGCCTCTTTTGGCTTTCCCGCATCGCAAAGGTTATTCTGTCCAGTTTCCATCCCTTGTTACTCCATTCGTTCAGTACGTTTTCTATCTCTGTATCCGTTACTGTACTGAGTTCAACGACCTTGTATTCGGCACGATCCATAAACGTTATAAATTGCCAAGACCTGCCTTGATACCCTTGCCCGGGGTCGCAACATACCCCTCGGGAACATAGATGCAGTATGGTTCTTCGTCGAGGTAATCGCCCGTCTCGTAGTACGCCCGCGCCCTGCATCCGGCGCACACAGCCCGGTACTCGCACGCGCCGCATTTATCCTTCAACAGGGCCGGATCCCGCATATCCTTGAAAATTGCCGAGTGCTCCCAGACATCTTCGAATGTTTGTTTTCTCAGGTTGCCTGCCGCAACCGGCAGATATCCGCACGGCTGCACAACACCGAGCCGAGAAATGAACGCAACAGCACTGCCCGCGAGGCACCCCTTGGTCATTGCCGCCATACCGTGCGTTTCAAAGCTCAGTTTTATGCCGTCCTGCTTCGCTCTCTGCCTGATGATCCGGTAGTAGTGAGGTGCACACGTCGCCTTGAGCTCGATTTCTTTGTGAGCCCTGAACTGGTCGTACATCCAGTTCAGGACGTCTTCGTACTGCTGAGCAGGCAGCATTTCGCTGTCTGCTATCATGACGCCGCATCCCACGGGAACCAGCATAAAATAATGCACAGCGTTTGCCTTCATGCCGAGCGCGAGATTGAATATATCTGCAACCTGGTGAACGTTGTGCTTCGCGATCGTGCTGTTGATCTGGATCTCAACGCCCGCTTTCTGCACCAGCTTCAGACCATTGATCGCTGCATCGAACGACCCGGGTATCGCCCTGAAACTGTCGTGCACCTGCGCATCTCCGCCGTCAATGCTGATCGCCACTCTGAGAATGCCTGCATCCTTGATCTTGCGTGCGATCGTCTCATCGATTAACGTTCCGTTGGTCGCCAGTGCAACCCGCAGGCCTTTTGAAACTGCGTGCGATGCGATATCAAAAATGTCCTCCCGGTACAGGGGCTCGCCCCCGGTTAACACGAGAATGGGTTTGTACACCTTAGCTATATCGTCGATTATGTTGAAGATCTCGTCCGTTGCGAGTTCTCCCTTCATCTTTTCGGGCATGGCAACCGCCCGGCAATGGATACACTTGAGATTACACTGGGCCGTCAGCTCCCAGAATATCAATCGTGGTACGTGCTTCATGTTCATTTTTTCCATAGTGGTATCTTCTTTCTCTCCGGTGCATAGTACCATAGACGACGGTACCCGTGCAACCTTAATCTCTTTTCTGTCTTATCCCGCTTTCTGCGCGTGGAGAATGTGCGCTGCCTGTTTTGCGAAATAGGTCAGTATCATGTCCGCACCCGCACGCTTGATCGAGTACAGCACTTCCATCATGGCGGACTGCTCATCCAGCCATCCGAGACGGGCTGCAGCCTTGATCATGGAATATTCCCCGCTCACGTTATACGCTGCTACCGGTACGCCGGTGGCCTGCCTGACCCGGTAAATGACATCGAGGTAACTGAGTGCCGGCTTTACCATGACCATGTCCGCGCCCTCTTCAACATCGGTCAGCGCCTCATGGACGGCCTCGCGCGCGTTCCGGTAATCCATCTGATACGACCGCCGGTCCCCGAACTGCGGCGCCGATTCCGCCGCGTCCCTGAACGGCCCGTAAAAGCTGCTCGAGTACTTCGACGAATAGCTCATGATGGGAACAGTGATGAAATTGTTCTTGTCCAGTCCCTTCCGGATGGCCTGTACCATACCGTCCATCATGCCCGACGGTGCAACGATGTCCACCCCTGCTTTTGCCTGGGCAACGGCAATCCGTGCGAGATAATCCAGGGTTTTGTCATTATCGACCTCGCCGCCTTCGACAATGCCGCAATGGCCGTGCGACGTGTACTCGCACATGCAGAGATCTGCGATCACGAGCAGATCCTTGACCTTGCTCTTGATCTCGCGGATAGCTTCCTGGACGACCCCGGTGTCGCAATATGCGTCCGAACCGGTCGTGTCTTTTGTTTTCGGAATGCCGAACAGAATGACTGCAGGGATCCCCAGCTCTTTTACCTCCTGGGCCTCGGCAACCGCATAGTCGATGGATTCCTGGAAACATCCGGGCATCGAAGGGATCTCTTTCTGAACGTGTTTTTCATGCGTAACGAACATGGGGTAAATAAAATCATCCACGCTCAGGTGTGTTTCTGCAACCAGGTTGCGCACCTGTTTTGTCGAACGTATTCTTCTCCCTCTCTGTAGCGGATAGACAGCCATTCTCCAAGCTCCTTTTCCAGTAAATATAATACCTTTAGTAAAATATAAAAGTTGAAAAGTCAAAGAACCGTAACTGTCTTCCGGACTCTACGCTTGCCAGAACAATTTGCGGCGCGCATTTCACCGAGCTATCCCGGCCGGTCGTAAAAAATAACTTAACATCGCGCCCAAGGTACGCTATGGTTTACAAAGTTTCCTTGAAAGGGAGGGTATACGTATGATGCACAGATGGGCTTTCATACTCTTGTTGCTGGCGGCTGTCCCGTTCTCCGCGGGCTGCAGCACGAGCCATTCCGGAACGTCCTTCAAGGCACTGCACACCGATGGTCCCTGGATCAAAGATGCAGAGGGACGGGTCGTTATCCTCAGGGGCGTGAATGCAGGCGGTGACAGCAAGCTCCCCCCTTTCCTGCCGTTTACCTCGGAAACCAGCGCAGCACAACTGCAAAGCTGGGGCATCAATTGCGTTCGCTTTGTGACCGTATGGGAAGGTCTGGAACCAACGGAGGGTGTGTATGACACCGCATACCTCGATGCAATGGCACAGCGTGTAGACTGGCTTACCTCGAGGGGCATCTATGTCTTTATCGATATGCACCAGGACTTGTTCGCACGGGAATTCTGCGGAGACGGAGCACCGCAATGGGCCGCAACGGGCGATCCGTCACAGCTCGCAGTCTCCTGCGGCCAGAATTGGTTTCTCAATTACCCCTCCCCTCCGGTCACCCAATCCTTCACCAGGTTCTGGACAGATACGGCACTGCAAGTGCAGTTTATCAACGCGTTCAAGCTGGTCGCCCAAAAGTTCAGGAACAACAACATGGTTATCGGGTACGAGCTGTTCAATGAACCGTGGG
>JAJYYW010000053.1 GCA_021800575.1 bacterium | reverse complement strand
TGCCAGGTTCGTCAGGATGTCAGGACCATTGCGCTTGAGCGCCAGGGCAAAGGTATTGACCGAATCAAAGGTCCTGTTCAGGTTCGTGTTGGTGCTCGTGATCAGACGATCCATGTGCTTAATCGTCGTGTTGAGGTTGTCGACCACGTCTCTGATATTCTTTTCGCCCTTGGCGCCGCCGAACACGTCACTCAAGCTCTGGGTCACGGACTTGACGTCCGAGGCGATGCCGTTGAGCTTGTTCATGAGTTCTTCAAGATCCGGCGGAGACTCCGTAAAGAGGATTTCTCCTCCCTGGGGAATGACCGCGGCCTTTTGCCTGCCGGGAACAATCTCGATGTACTTTTCTCCGAGCAGGCCCTTGGTCCGTATAACCGCTTTTGCGTTTTCCTCGATCTGGACGTTCGGCTGTATCCGCAAGGACACGAGCGCCTTGTCGTCGCGGAGCTTGATGTCCTGCACGTAGCCAATCTTGATGCCCGCAATATAAACCCCGGTCTTGGTGTTCAGCCCCTGGGCGTTGTCGAAGACCGCGTTCAGGGTATACCCCTGGAGCCTGCCGAAGATCGTTCCGCTGCTGATTTGGAAGGTGATCCAGAACAGGAGAAGGAGTACAACGGCTACAAATATGCCGACCTTGGCATTCGTCGAGATACCTTTGTTCACCCTACGCCTCTACCTGCAGCGGGCCTTCCGCTCTTCGTTCGAGGAACTGCCTGACGATCGGATCTTTTGTATTTCTGAAGTCATCAGGACTACCATATAAAACAACTTTGCCTTTGTAAAGCATTGCTATCCAGTGGGCAATCTTGAATGTGCCTGCAATATCATGGCTGATCACGATACTCGTGACCCCCAGGCGGCGCTGGGTATTCATGATAAGGTTATCGATGGTATCGCTCATCACGGGATCAAGACCGGTGGTCGGTTCGTCAAAGATCAGGACCTTGGGATCCAGGGCGATCGCGCGCGCAAGGCCGACTCGTTTCTTCATACCGCCGCTCAGTTCCGCAGGGTACAGGTGTTCGACCCCTTTCAGTCCGACGATGGCAAGCTTTTCGCTGACGATCTCCATGATCTTGCTGTCCGGCAGACCCGTGTGCTCGATCAGCGGAAACGCGACATTTTCACCCACGGTCATCGAATCGAACAGTGCAGCACTCTGGAAGAGTACGCCGAAGCTCTTGAGCATTGCGGAGAACTCCTTGTGCCTGAGCTGCGTAACATCGACGCCGCTGACGACGATCTGGCCCGCATCCGGTTTGAGCAGTCCGATGATGTGTTTGATGAGGACGCTCTTGCCGCACCCGGTCTGACCGATGATAACGGTTGTCTTCCCGTCCTCGATGCTCAGGTCGATGCCGTCAAGGACGATGTTGCCGCCGAACGATTTTTTCAGTCCCTTGATATCGATCTGCATGATCAGAACAGGAGCGCTGTCAAAAAATAGTCGGCTATCAGGATGGACACCGATGAAATGACGACAGCCTGCGTCGCCGCCTTGCCGACACCCTCTGCACCTTTTTCCGCATAATACCCTTTATAACATCCGACGACGGCGATGATGGCCCCGAAGACAGCGGCTTTCAACAGTCCGATGTATACGTCTTTCAGGTCGACCATGTAGATCGTGTCGTTGATAAACCGCTGTCCGTTCAATCCGAGCAAAAAGACGGCCATGAAATAACTCCCGATGATGCCGATGAAGTCGAACAGCACGGTCAGCATGGGAAGCATGATGATGGCTGAAAGGACCCGGGGGGTGATGAGGTACTGGACCGGGTTGATGCTCATGGTGGAAAGAGCGTCTATCTGCTCCGTTACCTTCATGGTCCCGAGCTCTGCGGCCATTGCGGACCCGACCCTCCCGGTCACCATGAGCCCGGTGAGCACGGGACCAAGCTCCCGTGCAAGGGACAGTGCCACGGACGGCCCTATCAGGTTTTCAGCGCCGAACAGCCGGAAGGCATAGGATGTCTGGAGCGCGAACACCATGCCGGTGAATGCGCCGGTCAACAAGACGATGAAGCTGGACTCGACGCCGATGAATTCCATCTGTTTGAAGAATAATCGTACTCTGAACGGGGGCACAAAGAGGAGGATAACCGACTGGACAAACGTGGAGAAGATGCCGCCCAGTTCCTCGAGAAGCGCAGTGAACCGCCTGCCGATATATTCAAAGGGGGCGAGGGGATGAAAGGCCATGTTATTCGTAGCTCCTTTTCAGGCTCGCGCCCATACCGCATAGGAGCTCATAGCTGATGGTCGAACCCAGTGACGCAATGGTGTCCGCCCCGATACGCAGGGAACCGTCCTGTCCCATGATAAGGACAGGATCGCCAATACGTGCGGGTATGTTCTGCAGGTCTATCATTATATGGTTCATGGTAACCCGGCCTCTACTGTATACCTTTTTGCCGTTTATGCCAACAAACGCTTTATTGGATAGCGAGCGCAGGTATCCGTCCGCGTAGCCCACGGGGATGACCCCGACGGTCGTATCCCTGTTCAGCCGGTACGTCCTGCCGTAACTGATGCAGTGTCCCTTTTTCAGCGTCTTTACGGAGATCAACCGGGAGAAAACGCTCAAAACAGGCTTCAGGTCTTTGTGGCCGTATCCGTACAGGCTGATGCCCGAGCGAACCATGTCGAACACAGCACCCGGGTAATGAAAAAACGAGTCTGTGTTTGCAGCGTGCGCAACCAGCTGTTTCGACAGTGCGGATTCGAGGTATTTTCTGACCTCCCAAAACCTTCGGATCTGGGCTGCGGTATAGGACCGGGAACCCCCGGGGTCGGATAGGTGGGTGGCGATACCGGTGATGTTGAGTTTTTTTATTCTCCGGAGCGCACGGGCGAGAGTATCCCTGTCGTCGTAGACAAACCCCAGCCTTCCCATGCCGGTATCGATTTTCAGGTGCAGGGCTGGAGCAAGGTGACGGCCGCCTACGGCCTTGTTAAAAAGGTCGATCTGCTGGACGCTGTACACCAGGGGCGTCAGATTGTTGGCGAGCAGGAGCGCTTCTTCACCACGCTGGAAACCGGACAGGACATAGATGGGTGCGGTGATACCGGCCTGTCTGAGGATGGCACCTTCCTCGACGAATGCGACGCCGAACCCGTCGATGCCATACTGTTCCAGTGCCGTGGAGACCGGGACCATACCATGGCCGTACGCGTCCGATTTCACGACCGCCATCACGGGTATGCCGCGCCCGACGGCCTTCCTAATCACACCCAGGTTATGCTTCAGGTTTTTGAGCGAGATTTTTGCATACGTGTAAGGGTTGTTCATCATCGCCTGAACCACTCACCGGGGTTGAGCGGCGTTTCACCGTGCCGCAGTTCGAAGTACAGGGTGATGTCCCTTCCGAGACCTGCATCTCCAACGGTCCCGATCAATTGTCCGGCTTTGACATCTTCACCGATCTTTGCATCTGTGTTCCCGACGTGTGCGTAGATGGTAAAGTACCGGTTCCCGTGATCCAGAATAACGGTGTTTCCGTACCCCTTGAGCCATTCGGACCATACAACCACGCCGGCGTAAACTGCCTTTATGGGGGCGTCGGGATGTACGAGGAACAGGACGCCTTTGGAATCGATAATGCTGTCGGTCGTCCGCCCGTAGATGTCTTTCATCCTTCCCCGGACCGGGAAGGGCAGTCTGCCCTTCATGGCGGCAAAACCTGTTCTCGCGGCAGGGGTACTTTCGAGTGATTTCAGGGTATCCTGCAGCTTTTCCTCGGAGTTTTGCAGCTCCAGAAGAACCCTTCTCGTTGCCTGGGTGCTGTCACGTATGGAAGCAAGCACCCGTGTTTTCCGCGACCGTGCTTTCACGAGGTCTGCCTGTTGCTTGTTCAGGCTGTCCATGACGGCGTCGAGTTTTTGTTTCTGCCGGGCATAGGTGTTTTGATCCTGAACGAGGGCGCTCTTCTTGGAAAGGTAACCGGCTTCCTGCTGTTCATCGTGCTGGATAATATACCCCATGAGGGTATAGCGTTTCTCCATATCAACAGGAGAGTCAGAGGCAAGCATGATCTGGAGGTAGCCTATCTGATGCAATTTAAAATTCGCAACCAGCCGTTTGTCGATGAGGGCCTGCTGTGCCGCTATGCCCGCACTGAGTGAATCGATGTTTTTCTGCGTGGCGCGGATCTCGTCGAGAAGATTCTGTTTCTGGGTAGTAAGACCGTTTATCGTCGTTTCCAGCTCTGCATTTTTGCGGTCCAGGGAGTCGATATCATCAAGCAGGGCCGATGCCTTTTCCCGGGAGATTTCGATCTCCTCTTTCTTTTCCTGTATGCGTTTTTTGATCTGGGTTAAGCGGTGTCTTACGTGGTTGGTTGAGGGGGGGTTTTCTGATCTGCAGTATCCTGCGGAGGGTACGAGGACAATGAGAAAAATTGTCAGCAGGAGTTTATGCATGAGCGGGCGTTGTTTCTGCATTCCCGGTTGACGGGAATTATGGAAAACCCCATTACTTATATAGCGTTCTCTCCGGTTTCCCCGGTCCTGATCCTCACCGCCTCGTCGACCGGCGTTACAAAGATCTTACCGTCGCCGATCTTGCCGGTCTTGGCGCTTTGCTTGACTGCATCCACGACCTTGCTGACCAGCTCTTCGGGGATAACGACCTCCAGCTTTATCTTGGGGAGGAAGTCGACGACATACTCTGCACCGCGGTAAAGATCCGTGTGCCCCTTCTGCCTGCCGAAGCCTTTGACCTCGCTGACGGTCAGGCCCTGTATGCCGATTTCCCCGAGTGCCTCTTTGACCTCATCGAGCTTGAATGGTTTTATTATAGCCTCAATTTTTTTCAGCATAGTTTACCTCGTTCAACCTATATCGGCTAAAATGACGAAAAGATCAAGCATATTCAGCGATCCCCGGCAGTACCGGATACCGGCGGTACGGGCTGAAACCCTTTTCCAATCAGGTAAAGCTCTGACGAGGAACTCCGGGATGCCGGAGGTTTGGTCATATAAACCTGGGTGAAGTACGTCCTGGTCAGGGTGAGAAAGGACTTGAGCTCAGTGCTGTAAAAAAGCTTGATCAGAAAATTGCCGCTGGTTTTCAGCAGGTCCGGCAGCGATGCAAGGATTGCATGGGACAGTTCGAGATTCCGTGCCGTGTCCGCGGCGGCGTTTCCTGAAATGTTGATGGACGTATCGGATACCACGGTATCGAATTTTCTGCCGATAGCAGCAAGCGCCTGCTGCCGCACTGCAGGGTCCTGGATGTCACCTTTGATAATGACGGCATTGGGTGCGTGGATCGGCGGGATATCGAGTATATCGATGCCGACGACAGTCCCGGTTTTACCGACCGCAGTGAGGAGTACCTGCATCCAGCCCCCGGGAGCTGCACCGACATCGAGGACCCGGATGCCGTGCCGGATAATGTGGTAGGAGTCGTTCAACTGCATGAGCTTAAACGAAGCGCGGGATCTGTAGCCCTGTTGTTTGGCAAGTTTATAGTAACCGTCTTTCCGGATATACATATTCTCTTTCAACGATTAAAAATTCAAAATTAAAGATTAAAAATATTGTTACTGGCACGTACTCTCGAATGTTAATTCCGGATCCCGGTATTTCCGGTATTGAATATTGAATTTTTAATCTTGAATTTCTTCCCTGCGGATTACTGGAAGTTACCGACAAGATAGCGCATCGGGTTGACCGGTATGCCGTTGATCATGACCTGGTAGTGTACGTGCGGTCCTGTTGAAAAGCCCGTGTCGCCGACCAGTCCTATCGTCTGTCCCCGTTTTACTATCTCTCCGGTCTTTACCAGGAGCTTACTCATGTGGCCGTACAGCGTGGTTATGCCGTACCCGTGGTCAATGACCACCGTGTTGCCGAACCCGGTTTCCCATCCTGCATAGCTCACAATGCCGTTGCTCGGGGCCTTGATGGGGTTGCCCAGCTGGGTAGCGATATCGATGCCTTCATGAAATTCCTTGCCGCCGGTGATCGGATTGATGCGCCAGCCGAACCCGGAGCTTATAAAGCCCCGGACAGGCCATATCGAAGGTGTTGCAAGCAGGAGGTCTTTCTTGTCGAGGATGTTCTCATACACCTCTTGCAGGCTCTTTTCTTCCATGCCGGTTTTCGAAAGCAGATCGTTGATGTCCATCTCCATTTTCTTCACCAGCATTTCTTTGCTGACGCCGGACAACGGCACCGGGTATCCGCCGGTATTGATGGTCGGTCCGCCGATGCTGTAGGTGTTCTCCTTCTTGGAGGCTGCGTTTTCGATATTGGCGAGAATCCGGATTTTTAAATCGAACTGCTGGAGGGACTCGAGCCTCGTTTGCAAGGTGTGGATCTTATTCGCAAAATCCATGATCTGGTTGTTCTGCGCGACCACGAGCTTGCGTGCCTTGAACAGCTCATGCCCCTGATATTGCTGGTGTAAAAACTCGTACACGAGGAACACAAACACGACCAAAAACCCGGACAGTGCCAGCGCACCGGCTTTCAGAATACCGGAGCTAAGGGCTGTTCTCTTGGTCTTTTCAGTTCCCTCGGGAATGATGAGTACGGTAAATTTTTTATGTGTATTCATGCGCGTACCTGCAACAGGCGTAGTTACACTAAAGCACAATACCCATACCCCTGTCAACTGAATTACGCCCCGGGATACAGGTAACCTCCGGGAACGGGCATCGTTGCTCTCAGGAATCCCCCTTGCCGCATAGGCTTGAACGAACGAAGAAAGGGAAGGTTACCGCCTTTTTATTTCATCCACCCCTTCCCCTGACAATTCTTCGAACAGCATTATTTGATGAACACCTGGAGCTTGAGCGCCAGTCCCATATCGCCGGCGATCTTGAGCTTTCCGGACATGAACGCCATGATGGGGTTTATCTCTCCTTTCAGCATGGCCGAGTATTCGGCTGCTTTCATACTGATCGTGCTGACGGGTATGTCCGCGTTGTTGAATCTCATTTTTGCTTTAAAGGGCTCACCGTCCGTTCTCGACAGAACGAGGTTCATCGTGCCTTTAATACCGAGCAAGGTATCGTATTTGCTTCTGTTCAGCATGGCGGGGTTGAAGAACATCCCCATCACGGCATCTCCGCCTTCTTTCCCGGTGATCGAGTCACGCCAGTCCTTTTCGCTCAATTCAAAGGTAATCTGGGGGTCCGGAATTCCGTTGGTTACAACGTTCAGCTCTGTTCCGTTTTTAACGATTATCCCGTACGTTGCGGGTCCCTCCCCGGTGATACTGAACTGCAGCTTGAAATCGTGCCCTTCCATGTCCTGGACCGGGTGTTCCTTTAATTCGTCCCTGAATATCTGGGGCACCACTTCCTCGAAAAAATTTGCTATGCTTATGTCCCATTGGACTTCGTTTCCATTCATGATCGTGTTCTCCTTTATCGTGTACTTTTTCCTGAACAAAAATATTCAATCCTCCAACGATGGATGCCGGGACGTCATTTTAACGGGGCAAAGAGCTTCCGGGGTACGTTCACGTTGATCTGCATGTCCTTCAGGATATAGCGCTCGTAGAGCTCGCCGTTAAAATTGTACAGCATGAACTTGACCGGTATCAGTGTGTTCGCGTCGACCCACAGGGATGCTTTGCTGTACAGGATCCCGTCAACCGGCTTGTCGGAGAGAAACGCGTCGAACCGGAGGGTGTCCACGCCGGCCTCGTCGTCGTGTACCTCCCGGATCGATTGCAGCCTGAACTGTCCTGTTTGTATAGAGTCCTCCATCTGTT
>JAJYYW010000052.1 GCA_021800575.1 bacterium | reverse complement strand
CGGACCATGGAATGCTCCATGATCAAAACTGTGACAGACAGGTCCTTTCTCAGGCTCAACTGTTGTAAAAAGAAAACCGCCTTTCCCTGCACGGGGAGCGTGGATTGTTCAGATGCTATTTGGAAATGACCTTTCTCAGTCTGCTTCCGGGCCTGAACTTGGGCACCTTTCTCGCGGCTATCTTTATCTTGGTCTTGGTCTGGGGATTGAACCCCACCCGCGCTGCCCTTCTTACGACATGGAAAGTCCCGAAACCCGGCAGCATAAACTTGTCGCCTCTCTTCAGGACGTCGGTCAGATGATCGACGAATGCGTTCAGCACCGACTCGGTCTTTGCCATGGAAATCTCAACCTCGTGAGCAACCTTTTTTATTAAATCTGCTTTGGTCATGGGTCCTCCAGTGGACAAGAGATACCCGTAAATTAACATAGAGCCCGGTGAAGTCAATACTATCATGCGCGTCTTGGATGTTCAGCGCACCGGAAAGCGCTTCTGCCCGGCGTTGGTAGGTCGACAGTATGTCGCCGCGACAGCCGAAAACCTTCTACCGTACCATCAGCCGCAGATAAAACAATTCGACCTCACGGCTTATTTTATACCGCTTCCCTGAGTTTCCCACTAAGAGCTGCTTCCCTTTGAGTTTGCGGAGAGTATCTGGTGCTTTCCCCTCTTTGACAAAGATGAGTCAGGGGAGATTTTTAGATTCATGGGCTTCCATTTCATTGCGGACCTTCCTGCGCATGGTACTTTGACGCATGAAGAAAGCGTACATGTATCAGCAGGCCGATCCCAAGCAATCCGGCAGCGAGGAGCGGTACGGACCTGTACCCTGCAGCGGCTGCAATCATACCGCCGGCCAGAGAACCGATGATAGCGGCTGCGCTGCTTGCGGTGTTATACAGCCCCATTGCCTCGCCCTCGCCGACGGAAGACACCGATGCTGTGAAGGCGACACTGCTCACGCTGATCGGTGACCACGCGAGAACGATAACGCCGAATAAAAGCAACGATAGTGTTCCGGCAGACGATCCTGGCATGAAGGTCAACAACCACAGGCACAGGAATGCAGCGATCCTGATGAGAAGAGACGCTTTGAGTATTTTGACCGCGCCGATCCTGTCCGACCATGTTCCCGCAGGTGCGTACAGGAACAAGCCAACGGCTGCAGCGGCGGCAAACCCGATGGATGACACCGTTGGACTGATATGAAAAAGCTCTTTATACAGGACCGGGTACAGCGAGAATATACCTGCGGCACCGGTATAGACAAACAGCCATACGATCAGGAAAATGCCAAGCGGCGTCGCATACAGAAGCCTGATGCTTTTTAGTACCCGCAAACTCATATGGTGGTGTGACCGGTCAGGACTGTTGATACTCCACTCTCCGTGCCTCACAGCGACCGGCCGGGCGCGCAGAGGTGACGCAGATTTCGCGGGTGTATGCACGGTAAACAGTGCTGCTGCCAGTGCCGCTGCACTGACCGCAGAGGTCAGCAGTAAACCGTCGAAAATCCGGCCGCTGAAAAACCCTGCCAAAAGCAGCCCTGCGACCTGGCCAAGGCCGTAGAAGGTCTGAAGCCATCCGATCCGGCTGTCCCACTGATCTTTTGGGTAAACCTCAACGATCAGGAGGTTAGCGACCGTCGATACTGCTGCAATGCCGGTCCCGATGATAAGCGATAACAATATTCTCGGCGCCAGAGCGGTAGCGGCCGGGAAAAGAGCGACACCTGCTGCAACAACCCCAAGACCTGACAGCACCATGATCCTGTGGAGCCGGTACCGGTCGCACAAAAAACCGAAGGCACCTGCGAGCAGTCCGCCGAGGTTGAGCACGGCCATGATGATACCGATACTGCCGGCGCCCGCACTGCTCACGGAAAGCGGAACAAGGATCGGCAGAATGCCCGCGGCAACAGCACCAACCAGGACGTACACCAGGTACCATGGAGAAAACCAGGTATCCTGAAAGATACTATAGAGAAGTTTCTTCATAACCCTGAAGTGACGGGCCTGAGGCGAAAGCGCGCAGTCCGCTTCGTGTTAAACCTGAAATCCGAATATCTACATCCTCCATGAAACCAGCATCCAGCATATAGCGTAATCATGACAGAACAACGGATCCTTTTGAATGGTGGCCATGTGGCATTGTTGAGCATTTCTGATTGAGGATGTCATCTCATAGAGTGACGCAGGTTTCATATGCCGGTCTGTGCCTAACCAGGCATTCACTCCCTCACGAGTACGCTGTAGTCCCTGCCCTCCCACCGGTGCTCGTCCTGCCAATAAAACGTAAACAGTATATTCGTACCCGCCGGCAGTGACGTCGTATCGATGTCGGTTATGTGCATGCCCATGCCCGTGTCTTTTGACCGGGTATCGATGGTCGTGCGCCAACCGTCGATGCTCCGGTGCACCAGGACGGGCGACGTCGTCTCTATCCTGAGAACACCGCCGTGCCTGATGTTCCTGCACTTGTGGTTGTATTTCCAGGAGTACAGGTTCGAACCGGTTTTTGCCGTCACATACCGTGCATAGACACCGGGCATCATGTCGAAGACCCTGCCGTCGCGGATGGAACGCAGGAGTTTTATGTACTCCGCGTGTGCCCACACCAGGGGCATTGCAGAACCCGAAGGACGGCCGAACAACAATTCCCTTCCCGGGATGTTATCCGAATCCCAGACCTGTTCCGAGATAAGCCCTGTCTCATTGCTGAACCTCTCCATATCGAGCAGGAGTTTTTTCGCCTTCCCGATGTTCCCGTTCTGAAGCTCATAGTGCGCCCGTTCACCGGTCAACAGGGGCCACAGCCTCCCTGTTCCCGTGCCGTCGAATGCACTTCCATCCTTGTGCTCTCCGTAACCGTCGTCATTGTACCGGTGCCAGGAAACACCGTACGGCGTTTCAACCCTGAGCATTGCATCAACCGCGGTGAGGGT
Source organism: bacterium (assembly GCA_021800575.1). GTDB lineage: Bacteria > JAMCPX01 > JAMCPX01 > JAMCPX01 > JAMCPX01 > JAJYLM01. The sequence goes on along the minus strand of JAJYYW010000052.1, from coordinate 4,793 downwards.
ATTCAGGATGCGCGGGTCTGAGGCCGGCCTGAGCCCGAACCTCACGAGTGCGAGGAAATCCGTGCTGATAATGTTACCGGCCGGTGCGACATTGTCGCCGTACGGCCTGTTCTTGATAGGTACAAAGCCCTGGATCACAGAAGCGGCATTCGATGTTTCCGGAGGTGCTATCCTGACATAATAACCGTCGATGCCGAGCTGCTGCGCGAGATCGGTGCCTCGTACATAGATCCATCTTTCTATGGCTGCGTTCCACAGGTCAGCGGTCTCCCGCAGGTATGCTGCCTTGGTGTATTCGCCCTTTTGATCTGCAAACTCAGCCGCTACGATCAGCGCCGCTATCCCGGCGGCGAGTGTAAACGGCGAATACCCGGCGTCTTCCTCCCAGCGGTCCTGCTGTGTAACAGGCCCGTTGCGCAGGATGAAGCCTGCTGCCTTTTCGATCATGGGCCATGGGTCGGGCTTGCCAGCCGCGCCTTCTCTTCTGAGCATACCGGCGAGGAGGATAGGGAATGCGGTCTCGTCGAGCTGGATCCCTCCCCAGAACGGCATACCGTCCCTCCACATATTCTGGGGCCAGTGGCCGTCTGCCTCCTGCGTTGTCATGAGATAGAACAGTATTTCCTCCGCAGACCTGACATCCCCTGCGGCAAGGAAGCCGCCGGCTGTTTCCACAAGGTCCCGGGGCCATATAAGATGATATCCTCCGATATCGTCGTCTCCCATTGCCTGCCCCCAGGGAATGGACAGGGAGGCGATGACAGCACCGGGCATATCTTTTGTTGCATGCGTCTTCAGCACCGCGGTACTTGCCCGGTAAACATCCGCAGCCGTTGCCGTGTCCCGCCCCTGCACATGAATGTTCAAATCAAAAAGCTCTCGTTGATACGATGCCCAGCCCCCGACATACTCTGCCCTGCATGCATCAAAGCCCCTGAGCAGGGATGCTGCCGCGTTGTTTCCCGCCTCTGCCATGGTCGTGCCGAACCCCAGAGCAAGGACAAACTCCCCGTTGTTGGTACCCGGATCCAGTTCACCGGTCAATGCAACATTGCCGTTGTAGGCGCCGGTATATTCCCACTGCATGGTTTTATGCAGGGAAAGGTCCTGCCATCCGTCCGACATGCCGACAAATCCCACCGAGCGTTTGAGAAAACCCGTCGAGCATGCGAGGGCAAGGGCGATCTCTCCCCGATAGGCAAACAGCATGGGAAAACCTTTATAATCTCCTGCGATTGCATTGTTTCCGTACCCCCTGTTCCCGATGTGCGGGGCAAGCAGGACATACAGGTGGTAATCCTGTGCACCACCCTTCAGCGGAACAAATCTGGTGCGCTGGAGTACACTGGTACGTTCCGGATCAGTTATGATCTCCTTGTTGATCGCGTACCTGCCCTGGCTGCATGTATTGACAAGCCTGAACCCCGGTACGCCGCCGGCGAGATACTGAATCACGGAACCTGCGTGCCGCTTCTCTTCCGAAAAGAATGATCTTCCATCCGTCACGATCATCCCCATGTCACGCGTGCACGCCTGATCAATGCCCGGGTAATAGATCTCGTTGATGATGCCGTGGCTCAGGGTAAACCATACCGGGCTTCTGTTATTGATTGCCGTACCGACGCCGCTCTTTGCACTCGAGGTCCATTTTGGTGCCATGCCCGGCCAACCGGGCGCTGTCGTTGACATATCGTCACCCCCACCGGATTATCGTTTTGATTTCGTCATCGGTCTGGCGCATGAACGCGTCGTTAAAATTGTCGTAGGGTATCCTCCGCGTAATCACCTTATCGATCGCGGTCCCGTACGCCTTCCGTGCCCGCGAAAGGTCATCGACTGCCATGCGGTAATGCGCTGTGCTCGCATTGACACTGCCGATCATGACCTGATTGTTCAGAACAAGCTGACGTATAATCTGCGCGCCCTGTACCTGGATAGGCCTGTCCCCGCCGGGTATACCGGTCAGGACATACAGCCCGTTTTGACCGAGCGTATCGAGCAGATTGAACTCCAGCGATGCAACGCCGGTTGCCTCGAAGATCATGTCCATCCTGCCGTGCACTGTGGTAATATCGTTCACCCTGACCTTCCTGCCGTCGATATACGTACCGCCTATCCGGTCCAGCAGGGCGGCCCTCGGCGAGCCCTGATCCACAACATCAAGCCCGTACACCTGTGCCCCCCTGAGCCTGAGAATGAATGCGGCAAGCAGTCCGATAGGGCCCAGACCCGCGACCAGGATGTTCCGGCCTGTCAGTATACCGGCGGTATCGGGGACGTACGGAAGACGGCTTTTCTGCACCAGGACACTCTCGTCGATCGCCTTCTCTGCCACGGAGGTCGGCTCGACCAGCATGCCGATGTCCTTCAGCTCTTCCGGCACCCGCACGCAGTACTGTTCCTTATCCACGACAACTTCGGCCTGGTACCCGTCGCGCCCCCAAATGCCCCGTTCCGTGTAATCGCCGGTCGTGCACATATCAGGCCTGCCCATGGCGCATGCGCCACAATGGCCGCATCCCCTTCGCACGGTAAAGGCGACATAATCGCCCGTTCTGACCTGCGTGACAGCCGTACCGGTCTCCTGCACCATGCCGAACATCTCGTGCCCGATAACGAGCTCCTGACTTCCCGGCGGCGACTTCGATCGTCCGCCCGCTGCTTCCTCTCTGTCCGTACCGCAGATCCCGACGCCGAGTACCTGTACCCTGATATCGTCCGGTGATTGTACGCGGGGCTCATCCCTGTCGGTAAGGAAGGCCCCTGGTTTTCCCGGATTGACAGCTATTGCTTTCATGCCAGACTCCTTTGAACGATCTTGGCTTCTGCTGGAAAAGATAGTAATTGTTCGCAGCATGTCCAGAAAAAATATGCGGTGCCGGCGTCCTGCATGGCGGGGGTGATCAGCAACCGGCTGACTGCAGGGAACGCAGAAACTGCTGTTTCATGGAGGCAAGCGCACCGTCGTCGGCAAAGCTGTAATAGCCGCTGCTGCCGACGATGATGTGATCGTGGAGGACGATGCAGGACAGCTCGCCCAGCGCGAGCATATTCATGGTCAGCCGCCGGTCCTCGATGCTCGGGACGATACTGCCCGAAGGATGATTGTGGGAAAGGATCAATCCTGATGCGGACGTCCTGATCCCGATCTCCATCAACTCCCGAGGATACACGGACGCGGCGTTGACCGTACCCTCGCCGATCCGCCTGATGTCGATGAGCTCATTGCGGCTGTTTAGCAGGATAATCATGAAATTTTCCTTCGCCAGGTTGGTCATCAGCGGCTCGAGCAGCAGGAAGGCCTCTTTCGAACTGGTAACCTTGCGGGTTGCAGCCCGGCTCGCAAAGATCGTCCTTCTGCCTATTTCGATGGCGGCCTTCAGTTTCGTTACCTGCGCTGTACGCAAACCGGTAATGCTCAAAAGCTCATCGATCCCGCTTTTCTCAATACCCGGAAAGCCGTTACACACCTGCAGGATCTCCATCGCAAGAGAAAGCACATCTTTGCCCCTGATGCCGGTCTGAAGAATGATGGCAAGCAGTTCTCCGTCACTCAGGCTGCGGGCGCCGGACACCACGAGTTTCTCTCTCGGCATTTCATGGACAGGACGTTTCTTGAAATTGTTCATATACTATTTGCGTTTTTCTTTTAACTATACTAACACTATCAGTATGGTGAATGTCAATTATTCCAAAATATTAAGTTCGGCGCTCTACGGCGTGGATGCGAAGCTGGTCGAGGTGGAAACGGACATCGCGAACGGCCTTCCGTCGTTTACCATCGTTGGCCTTCCGGATGGCGCAATCAAGGAAAGCAAGGAGCGCATCCGCAGTGCAATCCACAACACCGGGTATCAGATGCCGCCGAAGAGGATAACCATCAACCTGGCGCCGGCGCACATCCGGAAGGAAGGCTCCGCGTATGACCTGCCCATCTGCATCGGCATCCTTTCTGCACTGGGTGTTGTAGATCCAGAGAGCACCAGCGGGGTCATCATGCTCGGAGAACTTTCCCTGGACGGGATCGTCAAGCCCGTCAAAGGCGTGCTTCCGGCAGCGATCATGACCTCCGAGATGCGGATGAGCAGTATTATCGTACCCAAAGGGAACGGGGCCGAGGCCGGTATCGTTGAAGGACTCAGGGTGTACGAGGCCGGGCACCTGTCAGAAGTGGTCGGCCTCCTGCGAGGAGAACGGCCGCTCAAGGCGGTAACGACGGACTACAAACAATTGTACGACAGACTGTCTGCCGCTGACATGGATTTTAACGAGGTCAGGGGCCAGGAGCACGCAAAACGTGCTCTCGAGATAGCGGCCGCAGGCGGGCACAATGTCCTGATGATTGGTCCGCCGGGGTCCGGCAAGACGATGCTCTCCATGCGTCTGCCGGGCATCCTGCCGCGCATGACATTTAAGGAAGCCATTGAAACCACAAAGATACACAGCGTTGCTGGATCCCTTCCGGCAGAAAGCGCCATCGTCACGAAGAGGCCGTTCCGGTCCCCGCACCACACGGTTTCGGACATTGGCCTCGTCGGAGGAACACAGCAGCCCAGGCCAGGCGAGGTGAGCCTTGCGCACAACGGGGTGCTGTTTCTCGACGAGCTTCCCGAGTTCAAAAAACCCGCACTGGAGGCCCTGCGCCAGCCTCTGGAAGACGGCTACGTTACCATTACGCGGGCGCAGCAAACCATGACCTTTCCCTCGAGGTTCATGCTGATAGCGGCAATGAACCCCTGCCCCTGCGGCTACTACGGCGACCCTCTCCATCAATGCACCTGCACGGTGTCCTC